>CAMLXE010000286.1 GCA_946490455.1 uncultured Desulfovibrio sp.
AAGTCTGCTTGCCAGCGCCCTGTTGGCCTTCTGGCTCAGCCGACGCATAACGAGTCCACTCCACTCGCTTGCCCAAACGGTCAGAGAGGGAAAATCTCTTGAAGAAATGCCCCTCTGTAACCGAAAGGATGAAGTAGGACAACTTGCCCGCGCCTTTAATGAAAGAGAACGGGAACTCAGGCACTTTCTGAACCGAGAACAGCTTTTTACCGGTGATGTCAGTCATGAACTGCGTACGCCATTAACCATCATGCAAGGTTGCGTGGAAATTCTGGAAAGTCGGCTTACCCGCGATCAGGGGACACGGGAGCTTCTCCCCATCATCGACAGGATGCAGCGTACCATGGAGGGCATGACCACTACAGTAGGTACCATGCTGCTTCTTGCCCGCAAGCCCGAGCAGCTGGAAAGACGTCTCTTCGATATGAGTGCCGTGGCTCGACGTGAAGGTGAAGAGATACGGACCAATCTGGCCGGACGCCCCATAGATTTCATTCTGGATATCCCAGAGCGTCTGGATATCTATGGCAACCCGGAACTAGCCTCCATCACACTGCATAATCTCCTCGATAATGCTCGCCGCTATACAGAACGGGGTTCCATTACCCTACGCCTGACACCCAAGGGAATCTGTGTGGAGGATACGGCTCCCCCTATTGATCCTGATGTCCGCTCCAGAATGTTCCAGCGTGGCATACGGGGAACAAGCTCAACACCGGGCAGCGGACTGGGCCTTTCTCTCGTGCAGCGAGGCTGCGAACATCTGGGATGGCAGGTACGGCATGAACTGCATGAAAAGGGAAACCGCTTCCGCATCATTTTCTGAAAACTTCATATCAGCAGCACCAGAAAAGGGTATCCGCCTGCCGGTTCCGATGGAACATACGACAGTTTCCCTTGCACAGACAGCGGATACCCTGCTCTTTCGGGTACATCAGAATCTGAAGTCGCGTTTGCCCTCTTCAATCAATGCCAGATTTCGACGGGCAATTTCCCTCACCCGTTCACTGGTCACATTCTCCAGTTCTCTCTGAATCAGTGATTCTCCAATACGTCTGGTTTCCGGAGATGCATAATCTTCCAGATATTCCTTCAGTGTCATAAGCGCATTCGGATGACAGCAATTCTGGATCTGGCCACTCTTGCACAGGCTCATGAACCGATCGCCAGTTCTTCCTTCCCGGTAACAGGCAGTACAGAAGCTGGGAATAAATCCAAGTTCCATCAACCAGCGGACGACCTCGTCAAGAGTACGCTTGTCACTCACGTCAAACTGCTCAGAATTGTCATCCTCAGCTTCCGGCTCACAGTAGCCCCCCACACTGGTCCGCGATGCCCCGCTTATTTGGGATACGCCGAGTCTAAGTACCCTTTCCCGTACGGCCTTGCTTTCCCGCGTGGAAATGATCATTCCCGTATAGGGTACTGCCAGCCGAATGCAGGCACAGATTTTGGCAAATGTATCGTCATCAATTCCATTGTCGAAGGCATTCGGATCAATATCATCAGCATGCTTGATGCGCGGCACACTAATGGTATGCGGTCCTACGCCATGTACAGCCTCCAGATGTTCTGCATGCATGAGCAAGGCTGCAAATTCATATCTGTAGGATTGCAGACCAAACAGAACCCCCAGACCCACATCATCAATACCGCCCTGCATAGCCCGGTCCATGGCCTCTGTGTGATAGGCATAGTCGTGCTTTGGCCCTGTTGGGTGCAGCGCTTCATAGCTTTGCTTATGATAGGTCTCCTGAAACAGAATATAGGTTCCGATTCCCGCTTCCTTCAGCTTGCGGTAATTCTCCACCGTAGTTGCCGCGATATTTACGTTTACCCGCCGGATGGCTCCATTTCTGTGTTTGATGGAATAAATAGTCCGAATGGATTCCAGAATGTATTCAATGGGATTCATGGATGGATGTTCGCCCGCCTCAATGGCAAGACGCTTGTGCCCCATATCCTGAAGAGCCGTTACTTCACGAACGATGTCTTCCTGTGTCAGCTTCTTGCGTGGGATATGTGCATTCTGCCGGTGGTAAGGGCAGTACACACAGCCATTAATGCAGTAATTTGACAGATATAGTGGCGCGAACATGACGATGCGATTTCCGTAGAAATCCTTCTTGATCTGTTCGGCAAGACTGTACATTTCCTGAATCTTATCAGGCATGGTACAGGCCAGCAGCACCGAGGCTTCACGGTGCGTCAGGCCCTTTCGCTGCCGCGCCTTCTCGATAATCTGATCCACAATATCTGCATTGTCAGCATATTTATTGGCATATTCCAACGAAGCGAGCACTTCGTCATGATCAATAAAGTCTTCGGCTCGCAACGATTTTGGATCGTACATACCTTTTTCCTCCACAATAATTCTCATATTGGATATGTGTTATCCATCTCGATGTCCTGCAGTATGCTCAAACCGCCTTTTGGAACGGACGGATGCTCTTCAGAGCTCTCAAGATGCTCTTTCCCCCTGACGAAGACAACCTCTTTACCTGTTACAGGGTTACCAGCCCCTCAGCTGCAAGCTCTTCTCCTTGATTTCACGCAGGGATCATCCAGACATTTCTCCCATAATATGCCCTCAGGTTATCCTGAAGGGTGTAAGCCAAAACAAATCAATCCTGCACAGACGCCAAAAGCAAGTCGTGGCCTCTCAAAAATTTTCATGCATACAAAACCTGTTGCGAAACATACGGACATAAAAAACCGGTGCGTTTCAAAACGACACCGGTCCTCTTCATATCTTGTTGTTTTCAACAAGTATTTCCCATTGACATATGGAAAAGGGATGCTGTCTTTACTACTTATTGTTCTGCCTTGTTGCTTTCTGGCCATGCAATTCATTCCTGAAAGCGACCCAAAGAACATATCTCCATACAAAGCGTTACTTACCTGATTTGCTCTTGCTTGAAACCAGCTTTGAACTCTTTTTTTTGCTTTTTTGCTTTTGTGCCTGAACAGAACGAGAGTTCTTCTTTGC
>CAMLXE010000287.1 GCA_946490455.1 uncultured Desulfovibrio sp.
GCATGCACACCAATCAGAACAGGCAGTGCCACCGCACGATTAGGGAGGATCGCTCCTCAACCGTCGATGGCACTTTCACCGAACACAAATTTCAAGTCAATTTCAAAGCTGCCGGGCTGGCAATCTTTTTTGCCACAATCTGAAGGCGTCTCTTCCGGGCCTCATACTGCATTGATCCTTTTCAGCGGTTTCTGCCAGCGCAGACAGGCAATTCTCGTACGGAAAGGCTTCATCTGCCTGCCTGTTGCACCGAGCAGTCTCTTCTCGCATGAGCTGAGTCACATATTACCCTTGCGACGGTTCAAATCTCTATGCGGAGGCTCACCAAACAGCCGTTTGTATTCCCGATTGAACTGGGTAATGCTTTCATAGCCAACGGCAAACCCGGCACTGGAAGCAGCCTCATTCTCAACAAGCATCAGCCTCTGGGCCTCATACAGCCGTAATCTCTTATGAAACTGAAGGGGACTGAGGCCTGTTACTTCCTTAAAATGCCTATGAAATGTAGATGTTGCCATATTGACCTGACGGGCGAGGCTATCAACCTGAAACGGCTTTCGATAGTTGTTTCGCAACCAGAAAATTGCCTGCGCGATCTGATTGCTCTGAGAGCCCAGTGTATTCAGCTTCCGGAGATTTTCTCCCATGGGCCCCATCAAAAGGATATAGTGAATCTCCTGAATGACCATGGGGGCAAGAAACGGAATCTGCTCAGGCTTGTCCAACAGGTGCAGCAGCCGGAGAAAGGCTCCCAGCAAATCGGGATCAGCAGCGCTGACGGCAACGCCCTGACAGGGGCCATGACCTGTTGCCGTGGAGGGGGCAAGCTCTGCCGTCAGACGTGTAATCAGGTATCTGTCAAGATCAAGTCCCATGGAAAGGAAAGGGACTTCCGTACTGGGATTGATAACATAGAAGGCACTTGGCATATCAACACCAGATACACAGTATTGTCCCGCACCATATCGATATTCCCTGGACCCCATTACTGAACACTTATTCCCCTGAACAATAACCCCCACACAGGGATTGCCAAAAATATGTTCAGACTGATTGGCTTCCGTTCTGTGCGCAAGAACCAATCCTGGAATCGCTGTCTGCAATTTACCGGGACCTGGTAACCACTGCAAAATTTTTTCCTTAAGCAGACTGTTCACCCTTGCAACTTCTGCGCGATCCTGTTCGGTCATGGTGTTCATCCTGATCATCTGGTAAAAAGTTTTTTGCTCCTTGAACCTAGCACGGGATTATCGGTTTGGATAGTCCCATGAGAGAATCAGGCAATATTTGAAGAGAATCATATCTACTGTCCCAATGCTGTCGCCTGTACTCTCCGGCATATCGAAACAGTACAACAGAAAATCAGCAGATGCTCTCTGTTCTTCTGCTCAGGAACTGCCTGCACACCATATTCGGCACATGGAGAAAGCAATATGGAACGTATGGAACTGGCTAGCCAAAAGCTGTCTCAACGTTTCGGAATCCGGTATTCGTCCATAGCTGAAACGGAGCCAGATTTTGCCATGATTCGCGATTGCCTCATACACGGAGAAATTGCGTGGAGAGGAACGCTGAATGACCGAACAAGGGAACTTGTCACTCTGGCTGTTCTGACAGCATCCCAGACTCTGGATGAACTGCGACCTCATGTACAGGCCGCATTAAACACAGGAGCACCCCCTGTAGAAATTAAGGAAACATTCTATCAGTGTGTTCCATACATAGGTTTTCCCAAAACAGAAAAAGTGCCCTGAAGATCATTAATGAAGTGTTCATCCAAAACGGTATACTTCCCGTGGAAAGTCAACGGACTGTCACGGAACAAAGTCGCCTTGCTGACGGCCTTCGTGTTCAGAAATCCATTTTTGGCGATGCCATTGACCAGATGCACCAATCGACACCGAACAATCAGAAACCGATCATGCGAGACTATCCGAGTGCCTTTTGTTTCGGTGACATATATACAAGAAGGGGACTGGACCTCAACGACAGGGAACTGCTTACCTTCTGCATCATCAGTACCCTGGGTGGCTGTAAACCTCAGGTCAAAGCACATGTGCAGGGTAACCTGAATGTTGGGAATACCAAGGAAAACCTCATTGATGCACTGGCTGGCTGTCTTCCATATCTGAGGTTTCCAAGAACCTTGAATGCGCTTGGCTATGTCAATGAGGTTGTCCCTGAAGGGAGATCAGACAGGTAAGGACAGCAGAACAGCCGAATTTCTGATCCATGTTTTTTCATAAGTACACTCCCCCGGCTGAGCAGAAGACGTTCACTTCTGTAACGTATTGCCTGAAGTTCTCAGAGATTCCTGTTCTGCAGGATCAACTTCCCGTTTCGTTACTTTTGAGTTTGTCCGTATCGGGTCTGAACCAGACTGGTATCAAAAAGATTCTCTTCAATGTCAATCTGGTCAATCCGAACAGATTCTGGTAAGAAAGCTATCTGCAAAAGGCAGAGAACGACTCTTCCATGACAGGAAATGCAGCCAGAAAAAGACCAGTCTGCCCCGATGGACAGTCCAGCAAAAGTCTTTCGATCTGCGCAAGTCCGAAGAGCGTATCGCTTCATGACCGGCTTTGCCGGCCTGACAACCTTGTCGAGATATACCTATGAGTTATGGCATTCTTTTTGATCACGCACGGACCGCACGGATTGGCCTGCCCGAAGCAGTCTTCTGTGAAGGAAAACCCTTTGAGGCTCTCCAGGAACTGCTTTCCCGATTCGGCAGAGGATCCGGGCATCCGATTCTGTTCACCAGACTCTCACCCGAAATATTCTCCAGGATGCCTCACTCCATACAGGAGCAATACGACTTTCACCCCCTATCAAGAACTGCCTTTGGAGATTCCCTTCCCACCAGACCGAACGGAAGGGTTGCCGTTGTTTCTGCAGGAACGGCGGATGGTTTTGTTACCTGGGAGGCAGCCAGGACACTGGCCTATCTGGGGATCCGGCACAAGCTTTTTGAG
>CAMLXE010000288.1 GCA_946490455.1 uncultured Desulfovibrio sp.
CACATTCTCCCAGTCTTCTCCCGTCCGCTGCAGAACTTCTGCCTCCTGTACAAATGAAATCTGCTGTGTCTCAGTGAGCGCATTCAACCTGTATACGGGCTTCCAGCCACAATTGGTCAAATTGTATGTATAGCGAACCTGCACCGTTCCAGAAACACCATCCACTCGAACGATCACCCGATTGGCTTCCTGGAATTCTCCTTTCTGAGCCAGCGCCTGTTCAAGCCTCTTCACCTTTCGCTTCGCTTCCGTAAAACGGGAAGCAAGTAAAGTCTGTTTGATATACAGAGAGGGCAGGCGTTCACCTATCTGTTTGTCCAGAGCATTCAGCATATCAAGGGTAGCCGCCGTTCTCTGATTCTCCCACAAGGCAATAGATGAACGGACTCCGGCCAGTTCACCTTCAAGGCCTGCAACCTGTTGTCTGGCCTGCTCAAGCTCTGTCCGAAGCTTTATCGTTTCCGAGCCGGATCTGGCTTCCACAGGCATGACTTCCCAGCCCAGTACAGTTCCCGCAGCCAGTGAAACACTCAGACTGTCCATACTGGCCCCCGCATACGGAACAAAGGCAAGCCTGCCATCAGTCACGGTCAGCTCCTCAATGGTCTGAACGCTCCCTCCAGAAGGATACAGCGTCACGGTTGTTGTGGATCCAGCTTCTGCTCTTTTACAGAGACCGCCTGCCAGAATCAGAATCAGCAACAGAATCAGCACACGCATGCAGTGACCTCCATGACCAACAAAAATTTTATTGGGACGTGCCATACAACAAACCGCCATACCAACCTCAAAGAATGCCCATTTGCTGTTTGCATTCTGTTTCCGGTAAGAATGCCATCAGGGGCAAAGGGAACAGGCTCTGGAACAAAAGTCTGTCTTGCCCCTGACCTTTTTGAACCGGATGAAGGTTCAGCCCTCTTTGGAACACACGCCCAAAATTGCCCCGACCTTGCTTCCATAGTTTCCAGTAGGCACTTTTTTCTGTCAATATGGTGACCTGTCAGACTCACATCTGACCAGATTCCAAGGCAGAATTTCCTCTACAAGCCCCCACTGGCAACGAAGGTTTCTAGGCACCTCTTTCCTGACAAATCAAAAGGATTGTTTATGACATACGCATAACTATAACTTTTAGGGCCCCCCAGCCTGGCTGGGGTTTTCTTTTAACCAAAAAGACAGCCTCCCTTTGCAGGGAGGCTGTCATCTTCTCCAGCGGGAAATGTCCTCTATTCCTTCCATCCGCCACCGAGTACCCGATAAAGCTGAATCTGATTCAGCTCCCTGCTTGCCCGGACGGCAATAAGATCAAGCTGCGAACTGTACATGGAACGTTGCGAATCAAGTACAGTCAGGTAGCTGTCAATACCTCGGTTGTACCGTTCTCTCGAAAGGCGATAGGCTTCGGATGTCGCCTCGGTCAGCGACAGCTGCGCATTGTACTGATCCAGCAGAGACCAGCGCAGAACCAGTGCATCGGAAACTTCACGAAAAGCAGACTGTATGGCCTTTTCATAGTTGGCCACAGCAATCTTCTTGTCCGCCTCCGAGACGCGCAGATTGGCAATATTCCGTCCGCCTTCAAAAATGGGCAGCGTGACGCTGGGAATGAAGCTCCACATGCCAGTTCCACCATCAAAAAGACTGGATAACTCCGAGCTGCCCGTTCCATAAGAGGCCGTCAGCGTGATGCGAGGGAAAAAGTTCGCCCGCGCCGCACCAATATTGGCATTGGCAGCCTTGAGCTGGTGTTCGGCCTGAAGGATATCTGGCCGTTGCAGAAGGATGTCTGAAGGCAGCCCGACAGGGATTTCACCCCAGGGAGGCAGCTCCCGCAAAGAATATGCCGGCAGCATATCGGGTGTAACCGGAGCGCCTACCAGCAGGGCAAGAGCATTGGTATCCTGCTCGACCTGACCGGAATAGCGAGCGATATTGACTCTGGCCGTGTCCACACTGGTTTGCGCCTGCCGCAAATCCAGTTCCGAGGAAACCCCGACCTCATAACGGCGTCTGATCATTTCGTAGGAAGCTCGCTGACTGTCCAGCGTTTCCGATGAAATGGCCAGCAGTTCTCTGTCTGCCACCAGCGTCACATACGCGCTGGCGATTTCGGACACGAGACTGATCTGTGCACTTCTGAAGGCTTCTTCCGTAGCCAGATACTCTTCAAGGGCCTGATCCTTCAGACTTTGAATGCGGCCAAAGAAATCCAGCTCATAACTGGCAACCCCCACACTCAGAGTCTGCGAACGTGAAAGGGTGTCATGCCCTGAACTTGAGAGTCCTGCGGGAGTTTCCTGATTGGAGGACTGCCCGGACACAGCTATGGAAGGCAGCAGATCTGCCCGCTGAATCTGGTACATGCCACGCGCTCGTTCAATATTCAGCGCAGAAACGCGCAGATCTCGATTGTTGGCAAGAGCCGTTTCTATAAGCTTCTGCAGGTGCGGGTCCGTAAAAAAGACCCGCCATCCCGTATCTGCTGCGGACAGGCTCCCTTCTTTGGCCAGATCCTTTTCCTCAAGTCGGGCAGAGGCTGGCCATGTCTGAGCGACAGGAGCTTCCGGACGCAGATACTCAGGAGCCATGCTGCATCCGGACAGGACACCCGCAATCCCCAGAAATACAATGGATTTCTTCAGAATCATGAAGCCGATCCTCCATTTTCATCCTGAACAGACTGTGCCCAGCGCCGGGGACTACGTTTGCGTATTCTGAGCTTTAACGAAAAGAGAGTGGTTACCACAACGAAAAAGACAGGGATATAAAAGATACCCAGAGCCGTTGCCATGAATGTTCCACCCATGACACCGGTACCGATGGCATTCTGTCCGCCGGCTCCCGCACCCGTATTGATGGCAAGAGGAAGAATGCCCAGCAGAAATGCCATGGAAGTCATCAGAATAGGCCGCAGGCGCATGCGTGCCGCCTCTACGGTTGCTTCATAC
>CAMLXE010000289.1 GCA_946490455.1 uncultured Desulfovibrio sp.
GGTAAAGATTACTGAGCACTTTTTTGTCCAGAGCCCAGACCTTGTCCAGATGAGGATTGCCTTCCAGAAGTGGAAGACATTTTTTTTCTGTAAAAAGATGGAGTTCTGCCTCGGGCCACCGGCGCCTGATCAGCTCAAGTGCCGAAGTTGTCAGCAGAACGTCTCCAAGCTGCCTGAGCTGACAGACAAGAATTTTGTGCGGCGTAAAGGTTGCAAGATCAATCATGCGCGTAGCTGTCCCACTTCTTCGATAATGCGCTGACAGGTTGAAGCATTGTTCAATGTATAGATATGGATACCGGGAGCTCCATTGTCCAGAAGAGTACGAATCTGCCGTACTGCATAGGCGATTCCTGCTTCCTTTACTGCTGCGGAGCCTCCCCTGTCGTGCGCTGCTTCAAGTTCGAGATAGAGCTTCCCGGGGATATTGGCGCCGCAGAGAGAGAGCGTACGCCGAATGGATTCAAGACTCTGTACCGGCAGAATACCGGGAATGACGGGTACGGAAACACCCATGTCATTAAGTCTGTCCACAAAGTTGAAATATTCGCGGACGTCAAAGAAAAGCTGGGTGATGACAAAATCGGCCCCTTCACGGATCTTGGCTACAGTGTAGCGCCAGTCACTGGAAAAGCTCGGTGATTCGGGATGAGGTGCCGGATAGCCTGCCACACCTATTCCCATATCGGGGAAGGTGTCACGAGTGAAACGCACCAGATCTGCGGCATGCCGAAATTCTGCCTTGTCCCAGTCAATGGTCTGATCCTGTGGCAGATCGCCGCGCAGGGCGAGAACATTGTTTACACCATTGTCACGAAGCTCGGAAAGAAAGCTCTTGATTTGGTCTCGGGTTGCGCCAACACACGTCAGATGCGCCATGGTTTCCAGATTGAAACGCTTTTTCAGACCTGTCACAATATCCAGGGTGGCCGTCTGGCGTGAACCTCCGGCGCCGTAGGTAACGGAAGCGAACAGAGGATCAAGGGCCATCAGCTTTTCCGCAGTTGCATAGAAGGCTGGCCATTGTTCCGGATCGCGAGGAGGAAAAAATTCAAAAGAGTAGAAAGGCGTTCCCTTTTCCGAGATACGTTGGGCTATGTTCATGAAAACCTCTTTGTTCAATACAGCTGATGGGAAAATATCTTATGTCGTATTTTGAGGAAGGGCAATCTCCCGGTAACCAGTCTTCTTTGCTTGCATTCTGTGAAAAAATGCGTTTCCTGAATACTCGTCACGATTTCTGGTGATTTTTTTGAATGTTTCGTCCGGAATATCGACATTTCAGTTTCAACATGCTGTGAAAAAACAGTTTTTTCTGGGATTGCGATACGATTGCACCCTGTTTCAGATTGCCGTAATGTTGTGGCTGTTCCCCTGCATTCAATATTCGGGGCGGGAGATACAATGAAAATGGTCCTTTTTTCCAGATATCTTTCCAGAATTGCAGGCTGGTCCGTCCGCCTTGGGGGAGTGCTGTGCTGTGCCCTGCTTCTGTGGGGGCTGGAGTGCGGCAGGGCGCATGCTGAGGATACATTGACCCGTATTTCTCGTGCACTGACATTTGACTCTCTTGCTTCTTCCGACAAGAGTCCGGAATGGTTGTTTTCGGAAGAGGGCATACCTGCCTGGCGAATGCTGGAAAAAGGTCTTGAACTTGGCCTGTTTCCGGCGCAGTTTGGCGATTCAAAGTTTGAAGTCGTGGTTCTGCGTATTGATCCGGCCGAATTTGTCTTTTCCGTCTATACGGTTTCTCAGAACGGGCGCGCCCTTTCTCTGGGAGAATGGGCCAGACAGCATGGGCTTGTTGCTGCCATCAACGCCAGCATGTATTTGCCGGATGGGGTAACGAGTACGGGGTATCTCCGTGCTGGTGAGACCATCAATAATGGTCGTATTGTCAATAAGTTCGGTGCATTTTTTGTTGCGGATCCCATAAGGCCCGGTGGCTCCGAAGGCATTCTTGAACCTGTCGGAAACATCATCTCGGAAACGGCAGCGGCTCCAGAGCTTCCCGCAGCTGAACATGATTCCCCTGAGCCTTCATCTGGAACGTCGGAGAATAAAGCCAATTCTGTGGACTCTTCTCCAGAGGAGGCTGTATCGCCTGTCTCCGTCAATTCCAGCCGGGAAAACGTTTCAGCCCTTCCGGAAGCCGATATTCTGGATCGGTCCGCAGATAACTGGGAGCCGTTACTGTCTCGCTACCGCATGGTGGTGCAGAATTATCGGCTGATCAGTTCGGACAGGCGTCTGCTCTGGACACCGGGAGGTCCCAGACATTCCATTGCGGCTGTAGGCAAGGATGGTGCCGGGCGCATACTGTTTTTCCTGTGCCGGGAGCCATTGACCGGCGTTGAATTTGGAACGCTGCTCCTGGCATTGCCCATAGACGTCCATGTGGTCATGTACACCGAGGGAGGGAGCCAGGCGGGGCTTCTCCTGGACAGTGCGACCTATAAGCAAATCTGGATGGGACGCTATCTTGCCGATATCTGGACATCGGGGAATCTGAGTGCCCCCTTGCCCAATGTCATTGGCATTCGACGCCGATTTTGAGGTCTAACCTGTTTGATGGTGTGGCTGGCAGCATGCTGCCCAGAGGAAGAGAAACTCTGAAATCTTGGGGTGATATGAAACTATACGTTGCTATGGTCGGTTTGCCTGCCAGAGGCAAGAGCACACTGGCCAAACGGATTCGTTCGGGGTTGTCGCAGCAGGGGATACGGACTGCCATTTTCAATAATGGAGAGCTGAGACGTACTCTGTACGGTGCGGAAAGCGGCACGGCAGAATTTTTCAATCCTGAGAATCTCAGGGCTCGACGTCTGCGTGAGCAGATTGCGTTGCAGAACATGGAACGAGCCAGAGACTGGCTGAACAGTGGCGGTGACGTGGCCATTATTGACGCAACCAATGGAAG
>CAMLXE010000290.1 GCA_946490455.1 uncultured Desulfovibrio sp.
GGATCTATCTTGAAACTGCTTTTTCGCCTTTGCTCCATCCTTTCCTCCACGTCTCGTGTTCTGCTGCTGATGCTTCTGGCAGTCTCTTCCATGGCGGGCACGAGCTTTGGAGAGTCAACGGCACGCGAACAGATTTCCCTGCATACGAACGGAAACCCGGTTTCGGAAGATCGGCAGAATGGCAGCATTGAGATCATTGCGTTTACAGTTGAGACGCAGGATGCCTATGCCATCATTCATTCCGGACTGAAACTGGATAATGCCAATGGAATCAAGGCCCAGCTACGAGACGGAGCCGTGATGGCGCTCACATGCAAGGTGCAGCTGGAACGCGTCAGGACGCTGCTTTCCAATGTCCTCATTTCAGAAACCAAACAGATCTACTATCTGCGTCACGATCCACTGACCCGCGAATTTGTCCTCAACAGCTCCTCGCTCCCTTCCGTAAGAAAAAAAGATTTTGCCGCTCTGCTGGAATCACTTGGTCAGCTGCATTTTATCCTGCCTCTGGAGGAACCGCTCGTGGCAGGAGAAACCTATCGAATCCGTTTTGACCTGACATTGCAGCATGCCGAAGTCCCGCCATGGTTATCTCAGGCACTGTTCTTCTGGTCCTGGGATGTGGTTTCCCCTGTTTCCGTGACGCAGGAATTCATTTTCTGACAGTCTAATCAACGAGGCACAGCATGGCCGAACCGCAAGAAAAAGTTATCCAGATTGGGGTCCCCGGAGAAAAGGAAAAGCGGCGACGGCGTTATGAACTTCTGGCGGCGTTCATTCTGGTTCTCGTGGTCATGGGCGGCACCTGGGCTCAGCTGACCTTTTACGGTGTTGACTCATGGATGTTCATTGCCTTCCTGAACATCAACTCCATCTTCATGCTCATCATCCTCTTTCTCGTTGCCAGAAACATGGTCAAACTGATCATGGAGCGCCGCAGAAAGGTTTTTGGGGCGCGCATTCGGACAAGATTGGTCGTCGTCTTCATATCCCTGTCCCTTATCCCTACGGTACTGATGTTTCTCGCCTCAAACCGTGTGGTGGGCACAAGCGTCGATTACTGGTTCACTCGGCAGACCGAAAATGCGCTGGAAGCGGCGCTTGATGTGGGCCAGAGCTTCTATGCGGCCTCCGCAGATCGTCTGAAGTCACGTTCGGAAGCCATTATGAAGGAAATTCTCCAGCGCTGCTTTCTCTGGGGAGGCAGCGGCATGGATACTCTCCTCCAAACCAAACAGAAGGAATATGACCTGACCATGCTGGGCGTGGTCAGTCCGCAAGGAAAAGAACTCTACTGGCACGCATCCCCCGTATTTACGGAAGGCTGGCAGGAAGCCAAAAAACGCATTGACTGGGAACATGTGGCCAAAAAACAGTTTGGTTCCCTGCTTTGGGCTACCGATGACGCGGACTATGTCATCGGTGTGCTGGCCGTTGATAACGGGCGCACCGGGTATCTGGTCACCGCAGAAAGCATCGGTCAGGGGCTGCTGGCCAAACTGGAAAGCATCTCCAAGGGTTTTGAGGAATACGCCCAGCTCAAGCAGCTGAAAAAGCCGCTCAAGGTATCATTCCAGCTCATTCTTGGTGTGCTGGGCATGATCACGATTTTTGGCTCAATCTGGTTCGGTTTCAGACTCTCCAAGGAATTTACGGCTCCCATTCTGGCTCTGGCTCAGGGAACAACGCGCGTCGCACAGGGAGACCTTGATTTCAGACTTGAAGACAAGGGAGCGGATGAACTCGGTCTGCTCGTGGATTCATTCAACAGAATGGCTCAGGATCTTCAGCAGGGCAGAACAAGCCTGACCAAGGCCAATGCCATGCTGGCCGAGCATAACCGATATATCGAAACGGTTCTCGACAACATCACAACCGGGGTCATCACCCTTGACGTCTCCGGCAACATACTCACTGTAAACAAGGCCGCCTGCACAATTTTCAATACCAAATCCAGTCTGCTTGAAGGCCAGAATCCGGCACAGTTCCTGCCTCCCGTCTATGCTTCCGTCTTCAATTCCATGCTGGATTCACTACGGAAGCACCCTGAACGAAACTGGAAATGGCAGGAAGATTTCATCCTCGGCGATCGCAGCTGGAAGCTGGTTCTGCATGCCATAGCCCTGTCCGGTCCCGGAGGAATCCGGGCCTATGTGATAGTGGTCGAAGACATTACCGAGATGGAAAAGATGCAGCGTATGGCAGCCTGGCGAGAGGTTGCCAGACGCATTGCACACGAAATCAAGAATCCGCTTACGCCCATAAAGCTCTCGGCCCAGCGGCTCGATAAAAAGTTCGGCAAACAGATTCAGGATCCGGTATTTGGCCAGTGTACCGAACTTATTGTCAAACAGGTTGAACGTCTCCAGGACATGGTGCAGGAATTTTCTTCCTTTGCCAAACTGCCGGAGGTTCATCTTGCGCCCGGTGATGTTGCCCCGCTGCTGAATGAAATCGTATCCCTTTTCCGCAATAGCCACAGCAGCATCAAATGGGAACTGGATATTCCGGACAATCTGCCCCAGCTCGCCATGGATCAGGCAGCACTCCATCGTGCCCTGCTCAATATCTTCATGAACTCGGCCGAAGCGCTGGAAACCCTACCGCCGGAAAACGAACGCAGGGTCAAGGCAAGTGTCATCCACGATGCTGCCCACGGGCACCTGCGTTTCATCATTACGGATACAGGCCCCGGACTCAATCCAGAAGAACGCGAACGGATGTTTGAGCCCTATTTTTCAAGGAAAAAAGGAGGTACGGGCCTTGGACTGGCCATTGTCAAATCCATTATCGCCGACCATCGCGGAACCGTTCGAGCTGTGAGTGCACAGGGCGGAGGAACATCCATCATTCTGGATTTTCCTGTCTACAGGGCATGATGCACAAGGTGTACTGAAGGCCCAGGATTGCGTCAGGTG
>CAMLXE010000291.1 GCA_946490455.1 uncultured Desulfovibrio sp.
ACCCTGCTCAGGAAAGCCTGCTCGGAAAAATGTGCCCAGCCCCCTCCCGGAACCACCTCCAGAAACTCCCCATACAAAAGGCGTCAGGAAAAAATTCACCCATAAAAAGCTCATCCATAAAAACCGCATCCGGAAAGCCTCTTTCGGGGCCGCCGGTTTCTTGCACGGATCCCCAGACAGCAACGGCTGCCATGCGCCTGCTGCCGCTCTCGCGCTCCCTGCCCTGCGCGTTTCCATAGCCGTCAGGCACAGTTCTTGAATAACCTTTGGCAGGTCCGGACCGAAAATGCCTTCTGAGGGGAAAAAGGCTCTGTATCCTCCAAAAAAGTTGGCATAACGACTCTGTCTGCGCCACCTTCTGCCAATGCCGATGGCAAGCTGAAGACACAGGGCGGACACGGCAGCAGAAAAAACAGACTGGCACACCGGACTCCGGCAGGAACAATCGGCCTGCCGCCGGGCTGCTCCGCCGTCGGGTCCGGAGCTGCATAAACTTTGCCCTTGGCAAGGCTCCGACGAATGGTGCATACTGTTCTCTGCCGAAATGTCTGCGGCAGGAGAAAGAAGTCAAGGAAGTCAAAACATGAGCAGAGAACATTACGAACTGATGCTTGCCGAACTCGGCAGAGCCGCCGGTCTGCCGCTGGAAGCGGATGATACCGGATACAGCAGTCTGGAAGTTGACGGCACGCTTGTCGCCAACATGCAGTATGTTTCCGAGTCGGACAGCATCTATATCTTTTATGAACTGGGTCGGATTGAATCACATGTTCTTGGCCGTGTCTGCGAACGCCTGCTTGCCGCCAATCTTTTTGGTGTGGAAACGGGTGGCGGTGTACTGGCCATGCACAGCGAAAGCCATGAGGTGGTGTTCAGCTATTCCGCTTCTGCTGCGGAGCCGGATACGGTCCGGTTTCAGCGGATCGTTGAAAACACCCTCCGCTATGCCGAATACTGGAAAGCCGAGCTTGAGAGCATGAACGCCGACACCTTTCAGGAAATGCCAGAAACAGATCCCCGCCTGACCATGATTCGGGCCTGAGTCTTTCCGGAGTATGCCAATGCCTGTTGATTTTCATGCTTTTCAGAGAGTTGCCGAGCAATCGTGGAGCAGAGTCGTCCTTGACCAGAGTCATGGAGAGGAAGCGCTGGCGTCCGCCAGACGCATGGGCTTCGGGCGGAGCGTGCGCAATACCGAGGTCCGGCAGGCCTTTGCCGACGCCCTCCGCAATCAGTTTGGCGCGGAAATCGCCGACTCCCTGAAATACAGGATTGATTCCACGAGCAATCTTTCCAGCCGGGAAATCCGCAACGTCATTCAGCAGGCAAAGGACCATGCCCGCAGCGCCAACATGAACCGGGTTCTCTGCCTCTTTTCCCAGCGCTGCATGAATACGGGCGAACTGCGGCACCCGGACAGGATCAATCCTGATTCTCTGCGCAACGTCCTCGGCCATCTGCTGGACAGGGCTTCACCCGACGGGAAGCTGCTCACCGCCAACATGGCGGAAGCGCTGTCCAGACGCCTGATCGGCATTGCCCAGCGCTCCGGAGACAAGCCGCAGGGTGTCGAGCTGCTCAATCAGCAGCGCTATACCTATAACGTGGAAGACAGAGCCAAGGCAGGAACCCTGCATGAGGGCGACATTCTGGGGCCCTTTGAATTTGTCCGGCTCAAGCAGAAAGGTGTGGAACCGGGATTTGAAGCGCACATGGCATGGCTTCCCGAACACACGCAGACCATGAAAACGCCGGGCACGCAACTCAATGCCCAGGCAGTCTCCTTCCTGAACTGCGCGCTGGAAGGCAGGTATCTGCCGCCAGCGGGAACACAGGCGCACACCTCGCTCCGCAATCTGATCGATATTGGTGAAACCATCCGGAACAGGGCTTCGGCCTTTCTTCAGAGCCGGGGCATCCGCACGGACGGAAACCTTCTCCAGACCCTGCAAGGGAATCCCGCCGAAATGCGCGAACTCCAGGCCGCACTGCTGGACGATCCGGCCATTGCTCCGGAACTCGGTCGGCATATCCGGCAGAATGATCCCTTCTTTACCGACATTCACCATGTGAAGATGGACTATGCCGAATCGGACAGGACCCTCCTTTCGCACAAGCTGCGCGTTCCCAGCCGAACCGCCAAGGGCGTTTTCCATCGCGCCTTCACGGCCAAGACCCGCATTGCGGCCAACAATGCCGCTCTGAAGGAAACGCTGGCCACGGACCTCATGCGGGCAATGGGCATAGAATCGCAGAAGGCACGTCTGATTCCGGCCTCCTATGCCGACGGCTCGCTCAAGCTGATGGTCGAGGCAGAACACATGAGCATGACCGACGCCAACGGAACACGACTGCGCTTCTCGGATTTTGCGGGCAATCTCCGGGATGGGATTCTGACCTGTCCGGCAGAAAACGGCTCCGACCGCATCAGTGATCCCGTGGTCGAACAGTGGGGACGCAACAAGATTCTCTTTCTCCTGATGGCCGACCGCGACGCCATCGGCTCAAGAGGCGACAACAAGGGCCGCATGGGCGATACCTTTGCCGCCATTGATCCCGGTCACTCTCTTGAAGGCTTCATGAGCTTCCGCAACGTGCACTCCGACTTTTCCTTTGACCAGCCCACAAGCAAGCACATGCGCTTCAAGAACTTTTCCATGTTTGACGACAGTTCCTACACCGAAAAGATGCAGGGCATCCGCCAGCTTGTCCAGATGCGCGACAGCGGGGAGGATCTTCGCGTCTTTGACAGCTACACGGAGTGGCTGAGCGGCGAACTGAATACCCCACGCCCGGCCGATGAAATCAGGGAATTTCAGGGCATGCTCGACAAGGTAGGCAGCATGAAGGCGGCCTATGTGGAACGCCGGGACTACATTCTTGACGAGGTCTTCGGCGAACGAATCCGCTTCATGGA
>CAMLXE010000292.1 GCA_946490455.1 uncultured Desulfovibrio sp.
CGCCCACGACGGCCCCGATGATCTGAAAGGCCTTGAGGAACGCGTTTGCCACGGATTTTTTCTTCATTTCCTCCAGACGGTCGGCAATCTCCTGGAGTTCCTTCTCGTTGATTTCCGCCTGCTGTTCTCCCTTGAGCTCCAGACTGGCCACGCCGTCGCGGCAGGCCTGACGTCGCACGTCGTCGCCTATGGCGTTGAGCAGAGTGTCGAGAGAAAGGGCGCTGGAGGATACGGGCAGATCGGGGAGTCCGAGTTCGGCAAGCAGTGCCTGAAGATTCTCTGCGTCTGCATCGGGCATGTCGGTGCTGCCGGACAGGTGTGTGGTCTTATCCGTGTCGCTGATCCCGCCGGTGTAATCCACACTTTCCAGCGTTCTGGTATTAATGGGAATAACCATACGTTACTCGCTTGCGTTGAGCATGGTAAGGAGAGTCTGTGCCTTCCTGTGGCAGTCGGCATGGGCAGGGTTCTTTTCGTCTCCGAGAGTGAGCAGCCCCTTGAGGGCGCCGATGGCATTCTCCCTGTCGCCGAGCTGAATGTAGCATTTGGCCGCAAAGAGGAAGGGTACGGGGTTGCGCAGAAGATCCACGGTTCCGGCCATGGCATAGGCGTCTATGGCACCCTTCAGGTCATCCTGGGCCTGACGACAGCCGGCGAGGCCCAGCCAGAAGCGCGGCTCCTTGTGCCTATACAGGCACAGTGCCTGAAACACGGTACCCGCGTCGGCGAAGTTTCCGGAAGTGTAGAGATTGTAGGCGAGGGCGTACAGACCTTCTATCTGTTCGTCCGTGACATTGCACACATCGCCGATGCTGGCTCCTTTGTTCAGAGCGTTGATGATGGCGGCGATTTCGTTGTCGGTGAGGATAGCCTTGTCTGCCATGATGGTCTCATCCTGAAGAAGGGTTGTTGTATGATGCCGGCGGAATGGAAGCCTGCTTATTGTCCGCGGGCGAGGTTGGTAAGAGTCTGATTGGCGTTGGAGATCTGGGTGTTCGCGCCCTGCAGGTAGGAATTGTACTGACCGATGAAATCCTGCAGATAGACCATGTAGGTCTGCGTCTTGTTGCCCACAGTCTCCTGATAGTTCGTCAGCGACTTCAGGGCATAGTCCCATTCGTCCTTGCCGAGAATGTAGTCTTTGTCTTCGTTGGGGAATTTGAGTCCCCGATCATTCATGAAATCGACCAGTTCCTGGGACATGGGGTAGCAGTCTTCCCCCTTAGTCGTCGTGCCGCTGATGCTTTTCTTTCCTACGCCTTCGCCGTCCTCGCCGAGCTGCTGGAAGTTGCGGGCTTCTTCAATCATTTTGGCGCACAGTTCCTGCTCTTCCTGAATGGATTCAATCTGCTCCATGTAGGCTTCGGCCTGATTCTTGCAGATTTCGGACTGGGCGAGCTGGAGCTTGGCGAACATCATCTGAACGCTGCCGGTAGGGCCAAGATCTATGGTGTCCAGAATCTCGGAAAGGGAACTGGTGTTGGTGACCTGTGTCATGAGATATTCCTTGCAAAGGCGTAGGTGTAAGAGAGATAAAAGGAGGAGGCGTACGGGAGAAACGAAACCGGCTTACTGACCGCGGGCCAGATTGGTGAGGGTCTGGTTGGCGTTGGCGATCTGAGTGTTGGCGCCCTGCAGGTAGGAGTTGTACTGACCGATGAAGTCCTGCAGATAGACCATGAGGGTCTGCGTCTTGTTGCCCACGGTCTCCTGATAGTTGGTCAGGCTCTTCAGGGCATAGTCCCATTCGTCGGAGTTGTTGGCGAGGTCTTTGCCGGTGGTGTCGTACTTCAGACCGCGATCATTGAAAAAGTCCGCCATTTCCTGAGTCATCATGGAGGCTTTCTTGTCCCACGGACAGTCCCCCTCGCCGTTTTTGGCCTTATTCTGAAGCTCTCTGGCGTCTTCAATCATTTTGGCGCACAGTTCCTGCTCTTCCTGAATGGATTCAATCTGCTCCATGTAGGCTTCGGCCTGATTCTTGCAGATTTCGGACTGAGCGAGCTGGAGCTTGGCGAACATCATCTGAACGCTGCCGGTGGGACCAAGGTCGATGGTGTCCAGAATTTCGGAAAGAGAATTGGTGCCGGTGACCTGTGACATGGTAATTTTCCTTATAGATTGGTTGTGGAAAAGGTCGTCAGATGCGGACGGCTCCGCGGCGAGTGCGACCGGCCTGGCTGCTGCTGCCGGAACTGCTGGACAGTCTGGCCTGAGCGGCTCTGGCTTCTCCTTCGCGCTTGGCGCGTTCCGTGGCGTCGGCCATGGCCTTTTCCAGTTCGGGCGTGATTTCCGAAGCTTCGACGGTCACGGGTTTGTCCGCGGGCAGGCCGAGTGCTTTTTTCTGTTCGTCGAATACACTGTTGAGACGGGAAAGTTCTTCAGCCAGACGGGCGATTTCCTGCTGCTGATTCTTCAGGGTCTGTTCTGTAAAAGCCATGGTGATACTCCTTGAGGTCTGGATGGCGCAGTTTTTTTCTGCGTGTTGCCGAGAAAGTTGCAAAAAACGTGCCATTCGTGAAAAATCGGGTGTTTCGCAGTAGAGGAGCGAAAAATGGATCGAATTCCTTTTAGTGTATGTCAATTTTTTTGGCATGCAGGAGGAAAGAGTTGCCATATATTACAGTTTCCGCCATACTACCAAAGCGTCTGAGCGGTTGCAATCGCAAATGCCCCGGCCTGTTTCTGAAGAAAGAAAATTTTCTGGCATGATCCTTGCATTGATGCGTATATACAGGAGCGCATACCATGGCCATTGATTCCATATCCGGTGCTTTTCATGCCGGCGGGCAGATTCATCAAACGGAAACATCTTCCGTCAGGGGGGAGTTCATGGGAAATGCCGTGGCCCGTGCAGCGTCGCCCGAGTCGCTGCTTGCGGAAGCTGCGGAGGAACTTTCCTTTTCCGTCGACACGA
>CAMLXE010000293.1 GCA_946490455.1 uncultured Desulfovibrio sp.
ACGTAAGTCCCGCAACCTGATTTGTTCTGAGAACACAACTGTCGCACTGGTCTTGTCTAAAGTTGAACAGGATTTTTCCCCAAAAAGCAACTGAATTTATCCAATTTTAGACTTTGTAGGCTATTTTTATAATGAAATCAATAGGAACGGCATCTTGCCATTCCCGATCACACAATCCGACCTTTCTGTGCAATACAGAGGATATGGCAGCGTCTTTCTTCAGGCGCGGACTGAGATGCACGAAGACACATCACTCGGCGAGCTTGCTCCACGGCAATGTATTCGGTATTTCTATGGCAGGAGGGAACCTATGAGCAAAAAAATTTTTCACTGCCCGCACGCCCGCTGGGTAGGCGATCTGGTTTTGTGCTCACAGTCATGTGAAGAAACAGGAGCAAAGGAAGTCTGGCGTGCTCGAGATTCTCACGAATACATCCATGAACAATGGTGGTGTGAACATAAATGCCAATGGTGGGCCAAAGAACATCCAGATGCGATTCAGGAAGCCCATTCATAATTCTTTCTCAATGCAGAAGGCAATACTCTTTCTTCTGGCATGACATCTCTCGAGGTAGCACAGTTTTCAGTATCGAAGGCGCATCACTGAAAACCAGACTGTTTCCCAATTCCCTGATTCCACATGTGAATGCTGGCAGCAGAAACGGCATTGCCCCCAATGGCCGTACAGGGATGGACGGCATACCGTTTTTCCAACTTCATTATTCCAGAAATACAGAAGCAAGCCCGAAGGACAGCGTTCCCAAATCAAAGCAACACCATGCAACGAAGTGAAATTTTTGAATTACTGTCGATTCCCCATGAAGAACTACGTCTGCAGGCGGATCTCATGCGCAAGAAGGTTCTCGGGGATCATGTCAATGTACGGGCACTTATCGAATTTTCCAACTTCTGCATCTGCAACTGCCGGTACTGTGGGCTCCGGCGGGCCAACACCCATCTTCGTCGCTACTGCATTTCATGCGAAGAACTGATGCAAGCCGTGGATGCTGCGGTTTCTGCCGGTACGGATACCATCGTACTCCAGTCTGGTGAAAACCCGGCCCAGCCTGCTGAACAGATTGCCGAATATGTCAGGAGGATCAAGACACGCCATCCTCACATGGCGGTCACACTCAGTGTGGGAGAACGGTCCAGAGAAGAATACGCTCTCTGGAAAGCTGCCGGTGCGGACCGCTTTCTCATCAAGCACGAAACGGCCAATCCCCGGCTGTACGCCGATCTGCACCCCGGACGCTCACTCAGGGAACGCCTTCGCGCCCTCGAAGATCTGGCCGATCTTGGTTATGTTGTCGGATCAGGGTTCATTGTTGGTGTGCCCGGACAGTCCATTGAAGACATTGTGGAAGACATTCTTCTGGTGCAGGACCTGAAGGTCGGCATGTGCGGAGTTGGCCCCTTTGTCCCCCAGGCAGATACGCCCTTTTCTGGTCAGCAACGGGGTTCTGTTCCTCTGACACTGCGCATCATGTCCATCCTGCGCCTTGCCCTCCCCAGCGTTCATCTCCCCGCTACCACAGCGCTGGCGACACTTGACCCCGTACAGGGCCAATGTGACGGACTTCGCGCCGGAGGCAATGTTCTCATGCCATCCTTCACACCAGAAGCCTATCGAAAAGATTATCGTATCTATGACAACAAGAAACGGGTAGGAATCAATGACGCCATCGCCGCCATAAAAGCGGCCGGCCGTACCTGCTCCCTTACGGAAGAAAAGGAAATGTCATGAACGAGCAACCCAAAGGATTGCGTACCCATATTGGTATCTACGGACGTCGGAACGTGGGGAAATCCTCACTGCTCAACGCACTGACAGGCCAGACTGTCTCCATTGTTTCATCAACACCGGGAACAACAACCGATCCCGTTGAAAAGACCATGGAGCTGTCCCCGCTTGGACCTGTCGTCTTTCTTGATACTGCAGGAGTTGATGATGAAGGTCTTCTGGGAACACAGCGTCAGGAACGAACATATCGCACCCTCGACCGCACAGATATAGCCCTTCTGGTCACAGACGGAACCTGGGATCTTTTTGAAAAGGACCTCGCGGAACAGTTCAGGAAACGGAACATCCCCTATATTGTTGTTCGTTCCAAGGCCGACCTGAAAGCGGACGTTCCCAATCTGAAGGACCAGGAAGCCACGGGCATTCCTGCTGTAGCTGTCTCCGCACTGCATTCGGATGGGCTCGAAGAACTGCGGACCGCACTTGCACGGATCATGCAGGAACAGGAAGGGCAGCAAAGGCGATTGCTGGGAGACATTGTTCCTGCCGGCAGTCTGGTTCTGCTTGTCGTCCCCATTGATACGGGTGCCCCCAAGGGGCGACTTATTCTTCCGCAGGTTCAGGCCATCAGAGATCTTCTTGATTCCCGCTGTCTGTGTATGGTTGTTACTGATGGTGAGCTTTCGGCTGCTCTGAAAAGACTGGCAACACCACCCGATCTTGTGGTCTGTGACTCCCAGGTCGTGCATACCGTGGCCAGCCAGACCCCATCAGCCATTCCATTGACCACCTTTTCCATCCTTATGGCACGATTCAAGGGAGATCTTGCGACGCTGGTCCGTGGGGCAGCCACCATTCCGCAACTCCACCCTGGAGACCGGGTTCTCATCGGAGAAGCCTGCTCTCACCATCCTTTCAAGGACGACATCGGCCGAGTCAAGATCCCCCGCTGGCTGGCAAAATATGCCGGAGGTCCCCTGCAGACGGAACTCGCTGCAGGCAAGGAATTTATCGAACTTGGAGAGTATCGCCTGATCATTCACTGCGGCGGTTGTGTCATCACACGCGGCCACATGCTTCAGCGTATCAGGCAGGCACAGGAAGCGGGTATTCCCATCACCAATTATGGTGTTGCCATTTCGCTTGTACAGGGTGTTCTGGAAC
>CAMLXE010000294.1 GCA_946490455.1 uncultured Desulfovibrio sp.
CTTTGTATTGCAGAAGATGATGGCGGAAGCGGGATTTTCGACTTCAAGAAGCCGCAGGAGCGTCCTGTCCTTGTCCATGCTCTTGCATTCGCAGTACATATGCTGCACTTCCGCAACATGAATCTGTTTTGTGGACAGGGACAGAAGCTGGGGTGTTCTGAGAAATTCCCCGGCGAGCCTGAGAACGTGAGGCGGATAGGTGGCCGAAAGAAGCGCGGCATGAACCGGCCCTTTCGGCAGATAGCGCTGAATTTCCTTCATGTCCGGGTAAAAGCCGATGGAGAGCATTCTGTCTGCCTCATCAAACACGATGGAGACAAGATGCTCAAGATGCAGCGTCCGGCGCAGAAGGTGGTCCAGAACACGTCCCGGCGTGCCGACAACAACGGAAACGCCCTTCCGCAGGGCCTCCATCTGCTTTCCGTAGCCCACACCGCCATAGACGGAAGCCACCGTAAGGCCGCTGTCCCCGAAGAGCAGACCTGCTTCCTGCTCAACCTGTACGGCCAGCTCCCGCGTGGGAACAAGAATCAGCGCCTGAACCGCGGAAACCTCAGGAGAAAGCACATTCAGCAGCGGCAGCAGATAGGCTCCTGTCTTGCCGCTGCCCGTACGGGACTGGACCATGATGTCACGGCCTTCCAGCATATAGGGAAGGGCCCGTTCCTGAACGGGCATGAGTCTTGTCCAGCCGGCCCTCCGGCAGGCTGCGCGCAGAGCTGGCGGAAGTTCTTCCAGTCTGACGGGCGGAAGCGCGTTTTCCGGTTCCTGAACCGTAACGGTGTCCGAATGCGTTTCGGAAGAATGGGGTCTGGCCTTGTCATTTTCTGCAGTCGGTCTGACTGATTCGGCCGATAGATGGTCGGTCATGGCTATCCCGGGCAATGTAAGAAATTGGTGCAGAATCTGCCGGTCCGAACACAGATCGGAACAGGGCAGGAACAGATACGCAAACTGCGATAGTAACAGACTTGCAGGACAAGGCAAGAAATGAAAAATAGTAAGATACGGCTATATGTTACAGGTAACTTTCATGCCGTTTCCCGACCGTGGCCGGAAGAATCCTGCCAGATGAAGACTTCATGCCCGCCAATCCAGTGAATCTGTGAAGCCGAAAGCCCCAGCCCTTCCCAGCGGGAACGCAGCGATCCTCTGTCCCCATAAAAGAAGCCCTGACAGAAGGAGGGAAGGGCAACGTGAACGGGATGCGAGAACTTTTGCAGCCGGTCCGAGAGCGTCAGATAGAGCGCCTCGCCCTGAATCAGATTGCCGAGGGCAGGATGTCTGGGGCCTGCAAGAATGGCTGCTTCCAGTTCCGGTTCGGGGGCAAGGCTGAGACGAATGACGGGCACCCGGCGTGCCCAGGCCAGAGACAGCGCCCTGCCAAGCGTTTCCACGGTTTCCGGCAGGCTCCAGGGGGCATAGAGTCCCCTTTTCCAGAGCAGAGCCAGCCGGGTTCCCTCAACCACAAGACAGGGATACCAGCGCAGGCACTTCGGCTGCATTTCAAGGGACTTCTGCGCATCTTCAAGAAAGACGTCCGGCGTGACTCCCGGCATTCCCGGAAGAAGCTGTATCCCGAGATCGAGTCCGGCATCCTGAACCATTCGACAGGCTTCAAGGGCCGTTGCCCCGGAATAGCCGCGTGAGGAGCGGCGCAGCGCCATATCGCTGTAGCTCTGAATCCCCAGTTCCACGAGATCGAGACCTGCCTTCTTCAGGCGGAGGAGCAGGGAGGGGGTCACACTGTCCGGGCGCGTTGAGCAGCGTACTCTCGAAAGCCGTCCGCTTTCCTTAAGAGGGGCAAGCCGTTCAAGACATTGCAGCTGAAGCGTCTCGGGCAGGGCCGTGAAGGTTCCTCCATAGAAGGCAAACTCGAAAACTGGAGGCAAGTGAAGGTATTTTTCTGTGTTCTCGCCCTCTTTTTCATCGAAAATCTTGGCAAGGGCCTCAAGGAGTGCTATAGGAGTCTGCGGCGCCGGCAATCCGGTCTGTTGTTCCTGCGCACAGTAGATACAACGATGCGGACAGCCTGCGAACGGAAGAAAGAAAGGAAGGATGGGCGTCCTTTTTCTTCGAGTATCACTTGAAGTTTCCGGTGGGTTTCCGACAGGAATCCCCGTTCCCTTCCGAAAGAAAGAAATGTCCGCTGCGGGGGAAGAGAGTCTTGTACTCATGAACAGCTCAGGTGGCAGACAGAAGTGAATATGGAATAAGGAGTGAAGCCATGGCCACGACTCAGTATGATCCGGATTGTATCTTTTGCAAGATCCTGCAGGGGCAGATTCCTTCCACGTCCCTGTTTGAATCCGATGCGTTCCTTGTGTTCCTTGATATCAATCCTGCGAACAGGGGGCATGCTCTGATTGTACCCAAACGGCATGTGGAAACGGTCTTTGACCTGCCGGAAGGGTACGGAGAAGAGCTGATTGCCATCATGCGCAAGGTCGGGAAGGCCATCATGAAGGCTACCGGAGCTACAGGGATGAATATCCTGCAAAACAACTATGCCGATGCCGGACAGGCCGTTCCGCATGTCCACTGGCACCTGATTCCCCGCTTTGCAGGCGATGGGCTGCTGCCCTGGAGCACGAAAACGTATGCCGACGGGGACGAAATGGCAAGCCTGGCCGGGAAAATTCGCTCCGTACTGTAGCCTGAAGCTTCAAAAAGCATCTTGCCGTTGCAGTAAAAGCACGTTATTCTGGAAATATCTTGAACCGAAGATGACTATGATGTTTCGACAGTAGTGGTCTGCCTTGTCCCAGCGACATGGGCTGACAGAAGCCGTTCAGGCAGGCGCTGTCAGAAGGCGGCCGTAATTGCGCGCTGCCATCTTGTAAAACCTGAATAGGGATCAGCAGAGGGTTCGCTGATCCGTTGGGTAAGGGAGAGGGAGGCATATGT
>CAMLXE010000295.1 GCA_946490455.1 uncultured Desulfovibrio sp.
AGTCAATATTGTCTGCACGTCCGGGCCTGTTCTGGAAAGAAGCGGAGATCTCGCTGCCATTCTGACAAATCTTTCCCGACATGATATTCTGTTTGTGGATGAAATCCATCGAATGCCGGTTACTGTGGAAGAAATTCTGTATCCGGCACTTGAGGATTACAAGATTGATCTGCTCATAGGGCAGGGGCCTGCAGCGCGGACTGTCAAGATCGATCTGGAACCCTTTACGCTTGTAGGCGCAACAACACGCATAGGTTTGCTGTCTTCTCCGTTGAGAGATCGCTTTGGTATCATAAGCCGTCTGGAGTTTTACACACCGGAGGAACTCTCTCGGGTTGTGTTGCGCGCGGCCCGTATTCTGGGAGTGGAGATTACGCCGGAAGGCGCTCTGGAAATCGGACGACGTTCCCGGGGAACACCTCGTATTGCCAACCGTCTGCTGCGACGCGTTCGTGATTTTGCTGCTGTTTACGGATCTGGAGTTGTGGACGGAGAGCAGGCGGCACATGCCCTGCAACGACTGGATGTAGATGAAAATGGTCTGGATCAGATGGACCGCAAGCTGCTTCGGGTTCTTGTCGATGTGTACGGAGGTGGCCCTGTAGGCGTCAAGACTCTGGCTGTTGCCTGTTCCGAAGAAGTCCGCACGATTGAGGACATTTATGAACCCTATCTTATTCAATGCGGATTCCTGAAACGGACATCACGTGGAAGAATGGCAACGGCAAAAGCCTATAAGCATCTGAATATGCTTGGATAATTTTTGTGGAGGTACCATATGCCCGTGGCTCAGCCCAGAGTCGAACTGCTTTCCTGCACCCCGGATCCGCTTTCGCTTGTATATGCTGCATTTAGGCAGTGCTACCATGCCGGTTTTGTTGGAGACATGTGGCCACGGCTTGTAGCCGGAGAGATCAGCCGGGAAGTGCAGACCGGCTTTGTGACCGCAATTATGGATTCAGGCCATACAAGTCCCATTGAACATGTATCCTTCACTTTTGCTATTGGTGGTGTTTCCCGTGCCCTGACCCATCAGCTTGTCCGACATCGGATAGCTTCCTATTCGCAGCAGAGTCAGCGCTATGTGGATGGTTCTCATTTTGATTACATAATGCCTCCGGCGATTGCCAGAAACCCCGAAGCGGCCGAACGGTTCTCGCAGCTGATGGAGACCATTGGAGCGGGGTATCGCGACCTGAAGAGGCTGCTTGAATCTGAAGGCAGAAAGGGGAGCCGGGCAAATGAGGATGCTCGTTTTGTGTTGCCTCAGGCTGCTGCAACCAATATTGTTGTTACCATGAACTGCCGTTCCTTGCTGAACTTCTTTGAACATCGGTGCTGCAATCGGGCTCAATGGGAAATTCGGCATGTGGCCGAAGCCATGCTGGAACGCTGCCGGGAAGTTTTGCCTGCCATTTTTGCTGTTGCCGGGGCCAGATGCGAGCGGCTTGGCTTTTGTCCGGAAGGTGAAAAATTCTGCTGTGGCCGGTATCCTGTCCGAAAGTAATTTTCCATTCAACGCGGAAACGAATGGTCTCGAGTAAGTCATGCTGTTTTCAAAACACGTTCTTGACATTCTAAGCCTTGGCTATTGCCGTCTGGGTATCGCCGGACTCTCCCCTGTAATGCCGGGTACATGTGGTTCATTTCTGGCTGCGCTGCTGGCTCCCGTCCTTTTTTTGCCGCTGTCCCTCTGGGGAAGGCTGGTCTTTCTGGGAGTCGTTTTCTGGAGCGGTGCCCTTGCTGCAACCCGTGTGGAACGACTTTTGGGCTGCAAGGATCCGGGGTCCGTAGTCATTGATGAGCTTCTTGGGGTATGGATTGCTCTTTTGCCGTTCAGAACACCAGACTGGGTCCAGATTCTGGTAACTTTTTTGCTTTTTAGGCTGTTCGATATCTGGAAGCCGTGGCCTGTGCATGCTTCGGAAACCTGGCTTCCCAATGGATATGGAGTCATGATTGATGATGCCATAGCAGGGCTTATGACTCTTATTGTCATGGGGATTCTCTGCTTGGTTGGCATTTTTTGAGCGTCCACTCAGTTCCTGACACCGTATGGATGCTTTGCCCAAGACCGAAAAACGGTCACGGCGGCAACGGCAACCATGAAAACAGGCAGCCGGGGAACATTCATGGGTATGCACAATTCCTCATCACCGTCCTATACCGAACTCTATTACAGGGACCTTTACTTCAAAACCGTACTGGAGCACAGCGGCGACGCCTTTCTCATTGTAAACAGGGAAGGGCTTGTTGTGGAAATCAATCAGCCCTATTGCGATTTTCTTGGCGTGAAGCGTGAAAATGTTCTGGGCAAGCCCGTTCTTGATATCCTGCCAAACAGCAGACTCCCCGAAATCATTCAGACAGGTGAGTCTCATATTGACGATATTCATAAATATCCCGGAAACCGTTTTACAACGGCCTGCCGTATTCCGGTATGGGATGGGGATGTCATTATTGCGGGAATCGGCATTATTCGTTTCCCCAAAAAAACAATGGAGCTTGCTCAGACCATTCAGAATCTTGGCGAAGAACTCGCCTTTTATCGGACTGAGTTTCAGCGTCACGGTATCAGCAAATTCTATTTTGGGAACATGGTGAGTTCCAGCCGCGCCTTCAATGATGCCAAGAAACTGGCCGAACGATTCGCGCATAATGATCTGCCCATATTGCTTCTTGGGGAAACAGGATCGGGAAAGGAAGTTTTTGCTACAGCCATTCATCATGCAAGTGAACGAAGGAAGGGTCCTCTGATTCGGGTCAACTGTGCCGCCATTCCCGCAGAACTTTTTGAATCCGAATTGTTTGGTTATGCCGAAGGTGCGTTTACCGGCAGCCGCAAGGGAGGGAAAAAGGGTAAGTTTGAACTGGCCAATGGTGGGACGCTTTTCCTGGATGAAATC
>CAMLXE010000296.1 GCA_946490455.1 uncultured Desulfovibrio sp.
CTGAAGAGCCTTTTCTTCCTCCTGCACGCAATCTGAGGCGAGGGAAGAATCAGACCGGGCAGGCGTTTTTTTTCTATCAAATCGTTCCAGCAGAATTTCCTCAATCTGAGGCAGCGATATCATTTCTCCACCGACCTTGATGAATCGCTTGAGGCGACCCTGAAAAGTCAGACAGCCGTCAGGGGCTTCACTGACAAGGTCTCCGGTACGATACCAGCGTTTCCCTTCAAAATTGACAAAGGGCTGTATTTCGGCATCAAGATATCCATCAAAGACATTTGGGCCGGAGACAAGCAGCATGCCTGTTTCTCCAGGAGCAACCCGGCGGAGGGCAGGGGAGTCTTCGGATACTATGGCCACCTCTACAGAGGGCAGAGGATAGCCTATGGTCCCTGGATGAACCTGTTCAGGTCTGTTGACGCTGATTGCAGGGGAGCATTCGGTGACGCCGTATCCTTCACAGAGAATACCGCCTCCAGTAGCCCTTGCAAACGCGGCATACACGGCATCAGGGCATTTTTCCGCACCTACAAAGCCAAGGCGCATTGAAGAAAGATCGCCTGCATGACTTTTGTGAAGCATGCCGTCGAGAAAAGTTGGTGGTGCCACCGTGACAGTCGCTTTCCATAACCGGGTCAGCGCAGCAAGACGTGAGCCTTCGGTAGGATTGGCATGATAGACCGCTGGCAGGCCGAAGGCCAGAGGGAGAGCCACGTTCCCCGTAAGTCCCAGAGAATGAAATGGCGGCAACATGGCAAGCAGTCGATCGTGGGTGGTGATGTTGAGAACAGCGGCAATGTCACGGCAGTTGGCAAGAATATTGGTGTGGGAGAGCGGCACAGCCTTGGGCATGGCCTCTGAACCGGAGGTGAACAGGATGGCAGCAGTGCCGGAAACGTTGCGAGGAATGAACAGCCGTCCCAGTCCGGGAATGCAGGCCATGCGGGATTTCAGGAAGGCTCCTGCCTTGGCCAGTGGACCGAGAGATTTCGAGGCCTCTTCAAGAGGAATCCACAGGGAGCGTTGTTCCTGCACGGGGAATCCCTGTTTTTCCAGTTTGTCCAGAAGGCGGGACGAGGTCAGAACATGGCGGAGTCCGGTAGAAAGAATCCCGTGGGAAAAATTGGCTGTCCCTGTTGTCCAGTTGCACATGACCGGAATCTTTCCTGCGACAAGAACGGCAAGCCAGCAAAGCACGGCAGCGGCTGAGGCAGGCAGCATGATCCCTACCCGCTGTTCCTTTGCGGTCTGTCCCCTGATAAGGGAGGTCAGCGCAAAGGTTTTCAGGAGGATATCCCGCCCGGACAGAACATTGGCGCCATCAGCAAGCAGAAGGCGGTCAGGCTTGCGCATGATCTGGAGAACTATCGTTTCCACGAGATTGCGACCGGCAGGAACGGTCAGAGGCTGCGCCGTGTCTGAGGGGAACCATACTGCAGGAGGCGTTATTTCTTTAGATTCCCCAAGCAGTCCGGCAGCGGCGAGGATACAGTCTCCGGCAGTCTGCAGGTCTTCAAGAGATGTTACGGGGTTTCCGGAAATGTCCTCAAGAAGGAGACTGATGTCGATAAGTGAGAGACTGTCAATACCAAGATCTGTCGCAAGAACAGTTTCGTCACTGATATCATCAATGCCGCTTTCATTACGCAGAATGGCAAATACGGCTTCTCTGATTGCAGGATCAACTGAATGGCTGCTTTTCCCGGTTGTTTTTTTAGCCGCAGGACGGGGCAAGGGATACGGTTTGCTGCCCTGGAGGAAATGTCGCGGAACTGCCAGAGCCGGCTCTTTTTCCCTGTTGTAGAAGGCTTCCAGCGCTCTGTTGAATGCGAGAAGTCCAGCCTCCTCTGGCGGAAGCTCGGGTTCATGCAATGTAATGTCTACTTGTCGTCGTGGCATGAAGAAAAGGCCGTTCACCAGAAGCCAGAGGAGGCCCATGCCGCTTCCGCGCAGACTGTCGGGGGCCTTGCCGGATGCCCAGCTGAAAGAACTTCCCCATAAGCCTGTCGTGCGAACCAGTACAATACGGGCTTCGGGTACGGCCGTGTGCAGCATAAAGGCTCCTCTGTTTCCTCCCAGCCGTTCCTGTCCTGTCCGTGTGAGTCCACCGGAAGGATAGAGCAGCACATTGCCTCCATTGCGAAGGACATCGGTAACCTTCTGAATGGCTTCACGCACCCCGCCTTCTGCCGTTCGTCCGTCCTTGCGCAGATCGGGCAGGGGAATGACATCAAGAAGAGAGACAATCTGTCGGATTCCCGGCCGGCTGATCTGATGAATGTCTCCCAACGGGCGGGGAGCAAACTCGGCAAGTGCCGTATAGACCAGCGCCGGATCAATGAGTGCCGGATGGTTGGGCAGGAACAGAATAGGACGATGGGCATCCCCGGCACGGAGGGCATCAAATCCCTGTACGGTTACGCGGTACCGCAGATGAAGTATTGCTGTGGCCAGAGGAAGAAGCAGGCGCAGGACAAGGCGTCTGGCTGGACTGTCGGGAGAGTCTTCAGGGGCAGGGCGTACGGGAGCCTTCTGCGGTTCTGCCTTTGAGGATTCAGTGCTGTCCGACCATACCGACCGGGGCAGGGTTCGGATGGCGTGCAGAAAGAGAAGCCCAATGCCCAGACAGAAGACACCAAGCAGAGCATGTCCGAAAGAAGGTTTTACGACGGAGAGAGGGAGATAGAGTTGTCCTGCAATAAGAATACCGCAGAAGGTAAGACAGTTGTCCAGTCCCAGAATGCGTCCCTTGTCGGTGGCAGCCGGACGTATCTGAACAAAGCTGGTGATGGGAATCAGATAAATCCCTCCGCAGGCACCCATGACCGTATAGAGAATGAAAAGGAGTCCAAGCTGCAATATCCTTGGAAGAAGGGGAACGAGAGGAATCAGGC
>CAMLXE010000297.1 GCA_946490455.1 uncultured Desulfovibrio sp.
GGAAAACATTCCTCCCGAGCTTGGCGGACAGATGTCCCGCAGCATACTTACGGGAGATCGTTATCCCGAAAATATGTATCTGGCGATGCTTCAGCGCATCCATGCGGACAAGAGGGTGGATTATTTTCGTGCGGCGTTCATCAAGGCCTACCTTTGCCGCAATCACCATGAGGAACATGACATGACGACTTTGAATACGGATGAAACCAATGTCGGCTACAGGCTGGGAAGATTGTTTGCTCTGCTGGAAAAAGCGCAGAGGGATGCTCTTGGTGGAAATATCAACGCGCCCTTGCGCGAAAGATACATCGGCGCGGCGTCTGCGACTCCACGTTTGGTGTTTCCCATGTTGCTGCGTTTGGTACAGCATCATGTGACCAAAGCGAAAAAAAACAGTTTCGCCTCCTATGAAATCAATTTTGCCAAAGCCGTTTCCGATATTGTGGAAAACATGACGGATTTTCCCGCCGTGCTTTCTCTGGCCGATCAGGGACGTTTCATGCTTGGGTATTATCACCAGAACAACGCCAGCTATCAGAAGAAAAACAAGGCGTCGGACGCTTCCAACTAAGGAGTTTACGAGTATGTCTGCACTTGCCCATCGCTATGATTTCGTTTTGTTTTTTGACGTGGAAAACGGCAACCCCAACGGTGATCCCGACGCAGGAAACATGCCGCGCATCGACCCTGAGACCGGACACGGGCTTGTGACGGATGTCTGCTTGAAGCGCAAGATTCGCAACTATGTGGAACTTGCCAGGGAGGGCGAGACCGGATTCCGTATTTATGTACAGGAAAAGGCTGTGCTCAATCAGAGAAATCAGGAAGCGTACACGGCCTTGAACCTGAAATCCGAGGCCAAGAAACTGCCGAAGAATGAAAAGGAAGCGCGGGATGTGACCCGTTGGATGTGTGACAATTTCTATGACATTCGTACGTTCGGCGCCGTCATGAGCACGGAGGTGAACTGCGGACAGGTTCGCGGTCCGGTACAATTGACATTTGCCCGCAGCGTGGAGCCCGTTGTTCCCGCCGAAGTCTGCATTACGCGCATGGCCGTGACCAATATTAAGGATCTGGCCAATGAGCGGACCATGGGGAGGAAGTTCATCATTCCCTATGGGCTGTACCGCGTGGAAGGATTCGTTTCTGCCCCGCTTGCGGAAAAGACGGGTTTTTCCGAAGAGGATCTTGATCTTTTGTGGGAGGCTCTCATCAATATGTTTGAGAGCGATCGCTCCGCAGCCCGCGGCAAAATGAGTTCCCGCAAGCTGTTTGTGTTCAGACATGAAAAACGCATGGGGAATGCTCCGGCGCAGAAACTGTTTGACCTTGTTACCTGTACACGGGTCACAGAAGGACCGGCGCGCCATTTTGCCGACTATGCCATACTGCTGGAAGGGGAGTGTCCGGCGGGCGTTTGCATGGAGGAAAAACTGTAAGATGGAAGACGTCATGCTGTCGGCACTTCAGCATTATGCCTACTGTCCCAGGCAGTGCGCGCTTATCCATCTGGAACAGGCATGGGCGGAAAACGGCCATACCATGGAAGGGCGGGTGATGCACGAACATGTTCATGAGGGCGGCAGCCGCAGGCGTGACGGTATGAAAATTGTCACCGATCTGGAATTGAGGTCCGAACGACTGGGACTCTGCGGCAGGGCCGATGTCGTGGAGTTCCATCGTCTGGGCGAAGTCTGGCAGCCCTATCCTGTGGAGTACAAGAAGGGCAGACCTCGCAGCGGATGCGATGCCGACAGCGTACAGCTTTGTGGCCAGGCACTTTGTCTGGAAGAAATGCTGGGGGTGTCCGTTCAGGAGGGAGCGCTCTATTACGGACAGACTCGTCGTCGCCTCACGGTGGAATTTACCGAAGCGCTGCGGTGTCGGACAGAGGAGGTGGCAAGGGCCGTGCATGAACTTCTGGAACGAGGAGTGACGCCTCCTCCCGAGGAGAAACAGGGCTGCGAGGCCTGTTCGCTGCGGGAGGCGTGTCTTCCGGGTGTGTTCGACCTGAAGGCGTCATATTATGTTCAAAAGCTGTGCGGAGAAAGCGAATGAAGCGCCATTTGAATACGCTGTTCGTGACAACACAGGATACATGGTTGTCCAAGGATGGCGAATGCGTAGAGCTTCGTCTGGAAGGAAGAACGCTGGGAAGAATACCGCTCCATACCCTTCAGTCCATAGCCTGCTTTGGACGTATATCGTGCAGCCAGTATTTGCTGGAGCACTGTGCAAGGCTTGGCATTACAGTAACATGGTTTACGGAGTATGGTCGTTTTATGGCGTCCATGCATGGTCCGACGACGGGTAATGTTCTTTTGCGTCGCGCTCAGTACAGACTGGCCGACTCGTTACGGAAATCGGCTGAATTGGCCAGATTTTTTACTATTGGGAAGATAGCCAACTGCAGAACGCTGCTCCTTCGTCAGGCCAGATCGACGGAAGAGCCGGCGTTGTCAGAGGCGGCAGAAGTACTGGGACGCTGTTTGCGGCGTTTGGAAAAAGGACAGGAGCTTGATGTCGTGCGCGGCATTGAGGGCGAGGCGGCTCGCTGTTATTTCGGGGTGTTTGATTTCTTTATCCGACGGGAATCCCGGGAGGCCGGTCTGTGTTTCGATGTCAGGAGCAAGCGGCCTCCTTTAAATGAGGTGAATTGTCTGCTGTCGTTTTTCTATACGTTACTCGCACATGATGTTCGAGCCGCTTTGGAAGGTGTGGGGCTTGATCCGGCAGTCGGTTTTCTGCACCGGGAAAGGCCTGGCCGCCCCAGTCTGGCATTGGATATGATGGAAGAATTCCGCGCGTATCTTGCCGATCGCCTGACGATGACCCTTATCAACAGACGGCAGATAGGAAAGACGGATTTCATGCATATGG
>CAMLXE010000298.1 GCA_946490455.1 uncultured Desulfovibrio sp.
CAGTGTGGCAACAGTATCATTATCATGAACCTTAAGAGCCAAAATCAGACTCATGGTTTTCCTCCTGTAACACTATGGGCGGTTACCGCTTCATCCAGTCCATTCAGATCGCTACATAATACAAAAATCGCCGTACTCATCCTGTTTTCCATATTGCAAACACGATTTCGGTCTTCTTTTTTCGTGAGAACAGACAATACGTCATTTCTTCAAGGTCGACCCTGTCGTTGGATTCTCGCTCCCGCGTAACAATACAGAAAGAGAGGACAGGCAATTCTTCTCATGGGAATAGCCTCCATTGTAACTAATGACAACAGTTCAAAATGCAGAACGGGAGCGATTCCAGACCCAAACGGGAAGGAAATAATGTTCCTGCATCTTGCCATTTCGCAACTCTTTCCATTGCACGTCTGCAAATATTCTCTACTGAACTTTTATTTTTACTGATATTTATACAAGTTAAAAACTGGCACAGTTCATGCTTCAGGAAAAAACAAATTGTTTGCAGCAAGGAAGTATTTCTCATGCCTATCATCGATTTGCGTTATCGCCCCAGCACACGGGAAACTATTGATGGCGTTATGACCAATCCGGTGTACGCCGAATATGTAAAAATAACCGACTTTCCCAAACGTCCCGTCAAGACGCTGGAAGCCTGTGTAGACGAACTGAAAAGTCTCGACATTGTGAAGGCCGTCGTTGCCGGCCGTGACATCGAGACGACCTATGCCACTCCCAACACAAACGATTCCGCACTTGAGTGCATGCACTACGCACCGGATCTGTTCATTGGCTTCTATGGCTATGACCCCGGTAAGGGAATGACGGCTTTTCGTGGTTTCCAGAATGCTCTGAAGGCCGGGATGCGTGGCGCGTCCATCGACCCCTGCATGGCTCACCGGAGCGTGGACGACGCCTGCTATTATCCTCTGTATGCGGCCTGTTGCGACCATGACGTTCCGGTCATCGTCACAGCTGGTCTTTCCCCCTACATGCCCGGCGTAGTGCTTGAGCACATGGAGCCCCGCGTCATCGACCGCGTAGCCAGAGATTTCCCCGAGCTGCGTCTGCTCATCAGCCATGGTGGCTATCCCTGGGTGAACGAAGCCGTAGCCGTCTGCATGCGTCACCGCAATGTGTACATGGATTTCTCCTCAGGTGAGAGCAAGCTCTTTGGCGAATTCTATATCCGGGCAGCCAACGAATATATCACGGATAAGGTTCTTTTCTCCAGCGCCAATCCCTTTGCGGAAGTGGCCAAGGCGGTCCGCAAGTACCAGGAACTGGATCTGACTCCCGAAGCCCGTGAAAAGATGTTCTATCACAATGCACTGAAATTTCTTGGCGAAAAGTAGTTTCTGCCACAAGGAGGATCTCTTATGTCAGCATGTACCGAATGTTATTCCCTGTCCGGACAGGAACAGGTCATTCTCAACAAAATCCACGGCAAGCAGGACCCCAATGAACTGAAGCATCCGCGCATGTACCGGATGATCAGCGTTTTTGACGGGAAAAAGCCCTTCATTGATGTGGAACGTGCCAAGCTCTTCACGGAATCCATGAAGGAAACCGAAGGCGAAATGCTTGTGCTGCGCTGGGCCAAGGCGCTCAAGCACATCGGCGAAAACATGACGGTTTATATTGACGATGATCAGCTTATCGTCGGCCGTTGCGGACGGCAGGGTTCCCGCTACGGTATTCTGTATCCTGAACTGGATGGCGATTATCAGGCGGCAGCTCTGAAAGAACTGCCCGGTCATAAGTCCGCCCCCTTTGAAGTGAATCCCGAAGACGCCAAGGTTGTCGAGGACATCATCACCCCCTACTGGAAGGACAAGACCTTCCATCAGGATCTGAACCGTTGTCTGCCGGAAGAGTCGCACAAGCTCGCCTATGCGGATGAAGGCGGCTATCAGTCCCGCTATATCTGCTGCGAAACGGCGTCCAACCGTTCAAGCCTTCAGTGGTGCCTTGACTGGGAACGTCTGTTCCAGAAAGGTTTCGGCGGTATCAGGAAGGAAGCTCTTGAGGCCATTGCTGCTCTGGATCCGGACAATCCTCTCGATCAGTGCGAAAAGCTCCCCTTCCTGCAGGCCATGGTGACTGTTGCTGACGGTATCATCATCTGGGCCCGACGCCATGCGGCTCTGGCCCGTAAACTGGCGGAAAAGGAAGAAAGCCCTGTGCGCAAGGCAGAACTTCTGACCATTGCCGCCAACTGCGAATGGGTTCCGGAAAATCCTCCGCGGACCTTCCATGAAGCCCTTCAGGCTCACTGGCTTACGCAGGCTTTTGCCCGTCTGGAACAGAAGATCAGCTCCAACCCCACCAACGGCCGTATGGACCAGCTTCTCTGGCCCTACTATGAAAGAGATGTGGCCGAAGGCCGTCTGGATGAAGATGGTGCTGTTGAACTGCTGCAGTGCAGATTGCGCCATCATGCTGGACGCCATGCAGACGGAAATTGCAGCGGAAAAGGCGCTCGCTCTCCCGTTTGACATGTCACAACCAATTGGAATCATCGATGAAGCATCGCTCCCTACCCCTCCGGACAGCGATGCGGTACTGGCTCTGGAACAGGTGAAAAAGGCCTGTGGCAAGGCCGGACTTCACACCGTTTCTGCAACCACCGCACTCCTCGGAGAGGCGACTGCCCTTTCCGGTATCGTGTTTCTTGCCGAAGCGGCAGCAGTCCATCTGCGCCATCTGCGCGAAAAGCCCGAACTGCTGGGGCCTCAGGTCCGCAACCGCCTGCTTCAGGGCCTCACCTACCCGGCCGCCGTCTACATCAGGGCGCTCGAGGAGCGCGTCACCCTGCTCGGACGCTGGATGAGGGACCTGCCCGGTCTTGTGCTTCTCCCGACAACCCCCTGCCTGCC
>CAMLXE010000299.1 GCA_946490455.1 uncultured Desulfovibrio sp.
CATGCCAAGATACATCCCCTGACTGCATCCCACACCAATAAAAATGGCGTTGTAGCCCTGTCCGAACAGACTGTTGATGGAAAAGTCACGTCCAAGCGCCTGCCCATACAGGAAGCGGCCTCCAAGTCGTGTCACCACATCCGTTTCGGTCTGGAGAAGTCCCTTGGGCAGCCTGTAGGCAGGAATACCACGTCTGGCCATGCCTCCTGCATAGGGGGAAGACTCGAAGATATGAACCTTATAGCCGCGCATGAGAAGATGGTAGGCGCAGGTAATGCCTGCGGGGCCTGCGCCGATAATGGCTACGCGCAACCCGTTGTCCGGTGCGCGCATCCCTTCAAAGAGACTGTCGATATTTCCCGTGGTATTATCCGCGGCAAAGCGTTTCAGATTCTTGATATCCACAGCCGTGTCAAAGGTATTGCGCCGACAGGCCGATTCGCAAAGACGTACGCAGACCCGGCCGCAGCTGCCCACAAGAGGATAGTGCCGCAGAACAACCCCTGTCGCCAGATCCGGATGTCCGTCCCTGATGTAGTCAATATAGCGGGGCACGTTGACATGCGCAGGGCAGGCTTCGATACATCGGCTTGTGACGGTGGAGAAGGCATCAAAGTCCAGGTGGCTGGAGTCTGGTGCGTTGACAAGCAGATCGGAAAAATGAGTCAGCGCGGCAATGAGGGCAACGGGACCTGTCTTGCCAATGCCACAGGCGGCAGTTGCGTGCATTTGCTCCGCAATTTCACGAACCTGTCTCCAGTCCACTTCCTGCCCACATCCCTTGTGTGCCTTGTCGAGAGCTGCCAGCAGAAGGCGGGATCCCGCTCTGCAGGGAGTACATTTCCCACAGGATTCCTGTGCGATACGTGCGTGATGCTTCCACAGAATATGGGCTATATTCGCTCTTGGGGACAGAACCAGAAACCCCCTGTCCCCTATGAAGGACAGCATGGGGTTACCACTATTGAACTGCCAGAACTGCTCAATGGGAAAACCATCCGGAGCTGAACCTCCTTCAATGGTGTTGCGGTTGTCATATACGACGTTGTCCCACACACCATAATAAATATGAGCCATGGCAAATCTCCTTGAAAGGTGAGGGCTGAAGCATGGGAATTTTTTCTGTTTCTCGTTATGCCTTGAGGAATCAGACCGGGAATTTCCCCTTGGGGAATGAAGATGAAAGGGGACTGTCTGCCATGCCTCTTCTTCCTGGAGAATGCCCCTTCACACAGGAATCAGCCATTTTTTCAGGTATTCCTGTCGGATGGGGTAGGAGGCAAAAGCCCACCTTATGGGCGGCATGTCTGATTCACTGTGCGGTCAAACATGATGACTGAAAATCGTTCGGTTTATAACATGCCTTATGCACAAGGAAAAGCGTTTTATCACCATTGTTGTCAATGGGAGCGATTCCCCGTCCTGATGGATTCTGATTCAGGAGAATATGTGTTGTCGGGCTGGCAGCGGGTAACCGGGTAGAGAAACAGTCAGGAAAAGATGGACGGACAGCCCATAGGGCAGCATTACAACGGCTCTGAAAAGCGGTACCCCATTGCTGACTTCCCTTATTGACAGACAAAAGCGCCACAAAAGGATATCGTTTTGTGGCGCTTTCAGTCATCTGGAAATGTTCATGCTATTTATAGGCATTTCGCATGATGGCTTCCGTTTCTTCTGGAGAAAGCCTGTACCTGTCGAGGCGGAACAGACCGCCCATGGTCTGACGGGCATTTTCTGCGCAGAGAGGCATATCTTCAGCCTTGATCCCAAAGTCGGACATTTTGAGGTTGCGGACACCACAGCTTGCCTGCAGGTCCATCAGCGCTCCTACAAAGGCCATGGGACGATCCTGTTCAGGAAGAGCCGCGACATCAACGCCCATGGTTTGAGCAAGCTTACTGAAAAGTTCAGGGCACTTGTCGGCAAAAAACGTGAAATAGCTCTCAGAGAGCATAATGAGTCCGGCCCCATGAGGCAGGGCAGGATAATAGGCGCTGAGAGCATGTTCCATACCATGTTCAGAGGTGCAGCTTGAGGTTGATTCAACCATGCCTGCCAGAGTGGATGCAATGGCAACCTGTTCACGGGCTTCAAGATTGGACCCGTCCCTGACGGCCACGGGGAGCCATCTGGTAAGCAGTTCGATACTCTTGAGGGCGTAGGCATCGCTGAGCGGGGTTGCTATTTTGGCAATGAAGCCTTCGATGGCATGAAAAAGAGCATCAAATCCCTGATAGGCTGTCAGGTGGGGAGGAATGGTAAGCATGAGTTCCGGATCGACCACAGAAAGGGCAGGGAAGGTCTGGTTACAGCCGAAGCCAATCTTTTCGTTGGTATCTTCTTTGGTGATGACGGTCCAGGGATCGGCTTCGGTACCGGTGCCTGCCGTGGTCGCAATGGCCACAATGGGCAGAACCGGTTCCGAAAGAGGCTTGCGGCCGCCGGAGCCTCCAAAAATATAGTCCCAGTAATTCCCAGGATTCTTGACCATGACGGCAATACTTTTGGCGGTATCGATGGAGCTGCCTCCACCAAGTCCGATGACAAAGTCACACCCGTTGGCACGGGCAAGTTCGGCGCCTTCGTGAACATGTTTCAGAACGGGGTTGGGAAGAATCTTGTCAAAGACGACATGCCCAATACCCTTGGCATCGAGCATGGAGAGAAGACGGTCCAGGTATCCGTTGGCCCGCATGGATTTCCCTGCCGTAATGACAACCAGAGCCTTTGTTCCCGGGAGCTCTTCCTTGGCAAGAGCATTGAAGCTGCCGGAACCAAAAAGAATTTTTGTAGGAATGAAATAGGTGAAGTTCATTGGATACTCCAGTCTTGTAATGGGTCTGGAAATGGTACCTGTCTGAGAACAGACCAATGC
>CAMLXE010000300.1 GCA_946490455.1 uncultured Desulfovibrio sp.
ATCTCATGCTGGTGGCCCACTATATTGAAGCTCTCGATTTCCAGAAGGATATTGTCAAGATTCATACCGTGTTCGGAGGCAAGAACCCGCATCCCAACTGGCTGGTAGGAGGCGTTCCGCTTGCACTCAATCTTGATGCCAAAGGTGGAGCCGATGTCATCAATCTTGAACGCCTTGAACTTGTTCAGAGCATCATCACCCGGTGCCATGCCTTTGCTGCACAGGTTCTTCTCCCCGATGCCATAGCTCTCGGGAAATTCTATCCCCAATGGTTCCATATTGGAGCAGGTCTCTCCAGCAAGGGCGTCCTTGCCTATGGCGCATTCCCTGCCATTGCCAACGACAATTCTGCCAAAAGTCTGCTCATGCCCAGTGGAGCTGTCATCAACGGCAATTTCAATGAAGTTCTTCCCGTGGATCTCTCCGACCCGGATGAAATACGCGAAGAGGTCTCCCATGCCTGGTATACCTACCCAGGCGGTGTCACCTCCCTTCATCCTTTTGATGGAGAAACCATGCCTCACTTTGTCCTCGGTCCAGAAACACATGGCACACCTACGGCCATCAGCCAGCTTGACGAACGCGCATCCTACTCATGGATCAAGACACCACGCTGGCGTGGGCATATGATGGAAGTCGGACCTCTGGCCCGTACTCTCGTGGCCTACGCACTCAAAGATCCAGAAACGGTTGAAGGCATTGATGCCATCCGCGCACAGCTCCATATTCCCGTATCCGCCCTCTGTTCCACCATGGGACGTATCATTTCCCGGGCGCGGGAGGCCGTATGGTCTGTGGACAAGATGCAATTCTTCCTCAACAGACTCATAGCCAATACCCGAAATGGCGATACGACAACAGTATTCACCGACAAGTGGGACCCGTGGACCTGGCCGATCGAAGCCAGAGGAGTGGGATTCACTGAGGCACCTCGCGGGGCACTGGGGCACTGGCTGACCATTCGTAATCAAAAAATTGATCGATACCAGTGTGTTGTGCCGACGACATGGAATGCAGCGCCTCGCAGTAACGACGGACAGCTTGGCCCCTACGAGGCATCTCTTATGGGAACGCATATGGCCATCCCGGAAAAGCCACTGGAAATCTTGCGTACGCTGCACAGTTTTGACCCTTGTCTTGCCTGTGCCACGCATCTCATTGGTCCGGATGGCAGTGAACTCCTTACAGTTCATCTGGACTAGAACACCACCGACAACGGAAATGGACCTCTTTCGTTTCCATTCCCAAAGTCGGACTTTCCAACCAGCAGTTTCAAGGAGACGCTTGCATGGAAAGCCTCATTCCTCAAAAGCCGATCTATGTATTCCAGCTTCCGGTACGTCTCTGGCACTGGAGTCTGGTACTTGCCATCGTCATTCTGATTCCCACCGGCTATATCATCGGCAAACCATGGCATTCACTGGACGGAGATACCACATTTCTTTTTTATATGGGCTATACCCGACTGGTTCACTACAGCGCCGGATTTGTTCTGCTGATCGGTCTGCTCTGGCGTATGGCCTATACGTTCATCGGAAACAGACACTCTCGTGAAATTTTTATCATTCCCTTCTGGAACAAGGCCTGGCGACAGGATCTCATTGCCGACATCCGCTGGTATCTCTTTCTCGACAGCAGCCCTCGTCCCCATCTGGGCCATAACCCTTTGGCCCAGCTTGGTATGGGGGCCTGTGTGGGCCTTATTGTGCTTATGATTCTCACGGGCTTCGGAATGTATGTTCTTGGCTCAGAAACAGCCATTCTTCAGCCCTTCCGACTTGTTCTCGACCTTGTCTATGAACTCGGAGGCAACATGCAGACCCTGCGTAGCCTGCACAGACTGGGTATGCTTCTGCTTATCGCCTTCATTCTTGTACATCTCTACATGGTTGTCCGGGAAGAAATCATGGGAAGGACAACCATTGTAAGTACTATTATTAATGGTTTCAGATACATGCGTTCAGGAAAAGGGGGATGAAGCGGAATGCTCAGAAAGGACTCAGCACTACAGGGAAAAAAGCTGCAAACCGAAATGGAACAACTTGATTTCAATAATGAATCCATTGTCGTTCTTGGACTTGGCAATATTCTTCATGCCGACGAGGGCTTCGGAGTGCGCGTGGCCGAGCGTCTGTATGAGGGATTTGCCTTCCCCGACAATACGGACATTGTAGATGGCGGTACGCAGGGGCATCCTCTTCTCGCGCATGTGGAGCGGGCCGATCGCCTTCTTCTCCTTGATGCCGTGGATTTTGGACTTCCCCCCGGAACGCTCATAGAACGGGATAGTACAGGCATTCCAGCCTACCTCAGTGCTCATAAGATGAGTCTGCACCAGAACAGCTTTTCCGAAGTGCTCGCTCTGGCCGAACTCCGGGATCGCCTGCCCCGAGAAATCAGGCTGGTTGGCATTCAGCCTGTAGATCTGACCTTTGGGCATTCCCTGAGTGAACAGGTCGTTGCCGAACTGGATGCAGCAGTGGCACTCGCTCTGGCCATTCTTGAACACTGGGGCAGCATCCCCCGTCCCTGCATGAGTACAGAACCCTTTCAAGCGCCCGGGATTTCTCTAAAGGTATTCTGAAATCAGCATTGCAACAAATAAGGAACGGGGTCTGGAGACATCTGCTTTCGATCATTGCACGTTCTACAGCCACCATATCTCTTCTGCACAGAAGCAAAAATCTCTGCATCTCCAAGGACAAAACAGAAATATGACAATGGCGCAAACGCGAAAGACATCCCCGGATACCAAACAGTTATCACCGCTTCTCTCCTGTATGCGAATCAAACATCAGATGAAAACCAACGGGCAACCTCTGCCAACCCTTCTTGGACTTAAAGACATGAGAACTCCCGAAAGGTGCATACA
>CAMLXE010000301.1 GCA_946490455.1 uncultured Desulfovibrio sp.
AAAGTGGCATAAATGCCTTCCAATGCCGACTCCAGATGCGCTTCGTCCCGCAGTCCAAAACTCCCGCCGGTTTCTTCGATCAACAGTTTTTGAAGCAGAAGAACTTTCTCTTTGGAAAATCGGATCATTTGGCCAGCTCCTCAAAGGCGGCTCTATATCGCTTCAAGACCCGCGCCGCGACAAAATCTATCTTTTCGTCCTCCGTCATATCCACAACGGGAGACGTGTCCAGGTCGATGAGCATGTACTTGGGGCGGTTATTCTTGAAAATCACTGCCTGGCCTTTCTTTTCTGCGATACGTGTTACCTTTGAAAAATTCTGGTTTGCCTCTGTCACTGAGACAACAGCATTTGTGTCGATCATCATGGCAATCACCTCTGTAATCTATTATAGCCGATTATAGGTAGAAATCAACCTATATTTCTCCATGTTCTTGGAGGAACAGGCCAAAGATATCGTTGGGCAACTGACCGCACAGCCCCGTCTCATCATCGGCAAAAGACGCGCCGGCAGAGGACACAGGGATATTTCTTGGCGCATCACGCCAGAAAAATCCCTGTGCCGCTGCCTATGGGCCTGCTGGGGCATCTCAGCCTGAGACACACCAGTTTGGACGGCGCCGGTACAACGTCAGCCCGATGGAGGGATAGTTCTCCTTGTCATCCATGACTTTGATGAATCCCGTTTTCCGTGCGGACACTCGGACCTCCTCGTTGAGTTCAAGGCAGTACACCCGCTCCCCGTCCATTTTCCTGAGCTCCTGGGTCGTGAGGGGAAGCTCCGGGTCGTGTCCGGCTCCAGGAACCGGGCCGCCGGCAAGCAGCATCTGCATGGCTGTCTTGTAGCCGGATTCAAATGCCTGTTCGGTCACGGCGCTTTGCTGTTCCCCGACTGCGATCAGGTACGCCTCAAATGCCCTCATGGTGTCCGGCGAACCCCGCATGGCCTCACGCAGGATCGTTTCCGCCGCAGAGACCGCCCGGTTCAATTCCATCTGTCGGCTGCTCTGCTCCTTGAAAATGCTCGGCTCATAATCCCCGTAATAGAGGTCGCGGAGAAAATTGGGGTCAGGGACCGCGCCCTGCGGAGCAGTTCCACTCCGGTCAAGGCTGTCAGCCACGCGCTCCAGCGCCTTGATGAGGCTGGGCAGCTGGACATGAAAGAAGTTGCTGCCGTATTTCGTTTCATGAAAGTTCAAGAATACACACCTCCTGCTCACTGCGCGCGCCCGCCGGCGCCGTCCTTACTCTGTTCCGGCTGCTTCTTCTGCAGTGGCAGTTCAAAGATGCTGACCTGCGCAAAAGTATTCGCCCCGAGATACTGAAAGCAATATGAGGCGAGCCCGGAGTCGATTTCGACGACCTCGCCAGTTTCCAGCTCCACGTCCTCCAAGCACTCCACGCGCTGTTTTTTCATCACCGCCAAGCAAAAATCCTTTGCCTTCGTGTCGATCCGCTTTTCCAGCCGCACCTTGAAGTGCGAGCGGAACGGATGAGTAAATTCCGGCAAAGGCTCGGTCAGATGCAGCAGCGACTCCATTTCCATTCTTTCGCTGAAGTCATCGAGGAACCCGTACACCCGAAGGGCTGGCGGATCGATCCGCTTGGGGCACCACGCAGGCGCTTTGAATACCGGGTCCTTGCTGCGGAAGCGTCTGGCCCGTTTCCTGGGGAAATTGGTACAGTAGCGGGTCTCACAGGGAAATCTGCCCTGGATCTTCAAAAAATCGCAGCTGGAACAAGTCTGTTCATAAAATACCATTTTCGTCTTGGACTTCATAAAATACCTCCTGACTCTGATTCAGTTATCGGGCAAAGCCGCCAGTTCTTCTGATGTGCGCACTATCTCTGTTTTCGATGGGCTACCTTGGCGCCGGTCACCCGCCGAAAGGGGGGCAGGCGCCCTCCCGGAGCCACATAAGGCAGGCCGCAAGATCGGAAAATTCCTCCGTCCAGGCGTTGCCGCTGCTGTTGTCGATACCGATGTACTGCGCGCCTTCTTTCAGATAGAAAAGGCCAAGCGGGGAATAGCGGCCTGCATTCCTATCACAGCTGGCAAACAGCTCACTGGCCGCCTGCGGTGTGATCTCCTGAGGTGAAAGGTTCTGGCTCGCCGTTGTAGTTCTCCAGTTGATCCCTTCAGCCATAACGCTCACCTCTTTCCGTTCCGTCGTAATTGAGGTGCCTCTCCAGAAGGATACAGTATCCGGCAACACGCTCGATCTCCAGGTCCACCCATTCGCCGCAGGCAACCTGAGTGCCGCGGACCGGCTTCAAGCGGATCTTCCCCGCGTCAGATTCGGGCAGCGCATGGACCGTCGTGCAGCCAAAGAAAAAGGCGGTCGTCCCATCCTCCTGCGCCATCTGCTGGCAGGTCGGAATCGCTGCCGCGTCCCGCAGCTGCTCCAGGATGAAGCAGTCCTCTATCTTCCAGTCTCCAGCTCTCCCGGTCTCCGCCGCCATGAGCCGTTCCAGCCGCACACAGGGGTCGGTCCCATCCAGGCAGGAAGCAAAGATGGAGTATCCGCCCATATTGGGCTGGAACGCCTTATTGTTGCTGCCGACGAGATAGGCGCGGCTCAACCGGGGGAATACCCGGTCGAAGCTGTCCTGCGTGAATACCAGGATACCCGTCAGGTGCTCTGCCGGGCAATCTTGTTCATGGGCGCGCATCGCCGCTTTCCATTCCGTATAGGTCATACTGCCCCACCCCCTTCGGCACGCATGAGCCGCTGGAGCCGGCGGACCTCGAAGGCTTGGACCATGCGCAGCAGCAAAGCATACTCCCGCTCATTGAGCATGCGCTCACAGGACAGTACGCTGCCAT
>CAMLXE010000302.1 GCA_946490455.1 uncultured Desulfovibrio sp.
GGGACACTAACCAGCAATGAACTCGAGAGAGGATTGAATGGAAGTCTATCTTATCGGTGCAGGGCCGGGAGATCCAGGTCTGCTGACAATCAGGGGACGGGATGCTCTCGCCGAGGCAGATGTGGTTGTTTATGACTATCTGGCGAGTGATACCCTGCTCAATTATGCCAGACCGGATGCCGAACGGATTTATGTCGGCAAGAAGGCCGGCGACCATACCCTGCCCCAGTCCGGCATCAACAGGCTGATTGTGGAAAAGGCCAAGGAAGGAAAGATTGTTGCCCGGCTCAAGGGTGGTGATCCCTATATTTTCGGACGGGGAGGCGAAGAAGCGGAAGAACTGCTGGAAGCAGGCGTTCCCTTTGAGGAAATTCCAGGCATTTCCAGCACGATTGCAGGCCCTGCCTATGCCGGTATCCCCCTGACCCATCGCAGCTTTGCTTCTTCCGTCACGCTGATTACCGGTCATGAAAATCCGGACAAGCCCGGCTCCGTGCATAACTGGAAGGCTCTGGCGGCCAGTGCAAGCACGCTTGTCTTTGTCATGGGGATGAAGAATCTGCCTGATATCGCCCATAATCTCATTGCAGCAGGCATGGCCGCCGACACGCCGGCCGCGCTGGTACACTGGGGGACAACGCCGCGTCACCGGAGCCTTGTCTCCACCCTTGAAAGCCTGCCCGAAGCGGCTGTGGCCAACGGCTTTACCAACCCGTCCGTCATCATTGTGGGGAAGGTCGTCAGCCTGCATGACCGTCTGAACTGGTTTGAACGCAAGCCGCTGCTGGGCCGGAGCGTGGTCGTGACCCGCGCTCGTGAGCAGGCCAGCGGTCTTGCCGACAGGCTTGCCGCTCTCGGAGCCGAGGTCATTCAGTTCCCCACCATTGAGATCAGACCGCTTGCCGACTACACCGCCGTTGATGCGACGCTCGGCCGGCTGGATGACTTTGACTGGCTCATCTTTACTTCGGCCAATGGTGTGAAGTGCTTCTGGGAGCGACTTGACAGGGCAGGAAAGGATACCCGCGCTCTGGGCAGTGTCCGGGTGGCCGCCATTGGACCGGCCACGGCAGAGGCATTGCGCAGCAGGGGTGTCCGGCCCGATTTCGTACCGGATGCCTATATTGCGGAAAGCGTGGCGCAGGGGCTTCTGGAGCAGGGCATGGAAGGCAGGAAGGTACTGCTGGCAAGGGCTGCCGTGGCGCGCGATGTTCTTCCGGATACGTTGCGCAAGGCCGGAGCCGATGTGCTTGTTCTGCCCGTGTATGAGACCGTCCCGGCTCATGCCAGACTGGACGAGGTGACAGAACGGCTGCAGAAGGGAACGCTGGACTATGTCACGTTTGGCTCCTCTTCGACCGTGGACAATTTCTTTGCCAGAATTCCCGAGTCGCTGGTGCGGGAGTCTGGTGTCCGGCTGGCCTGCATCGGTCCTGTCACGGCGAAAACGCTGGGCAACCATGGCCTGACGGCTTCCGTCATGCCGGAAACCTTTACCATTCCTGCTCTGGTGGATGCCATTGTCAGTGATGCGGGAGAAAGGGCATGAGCTTGCGTCTTGCCGTTATGGCTTCAGGCAGCGGAACCAATTTCCAGTCCATGCTGGACTGTATCGCCCGTGGTGTTCTGGATGCCGATATTCGTCTGCTGGTGTGCAACCGGCCGGGTGCCAGGGTCATTTCCCGAGCAGAGCAGGCCGGGATACCCGTGAAGGTCCTGGATCACAGGCTGTGGCCGGAAAGAGAGGCCTTTGATGCCGAACTGGTGGAGGCCATTCGGGAAGCGGGAGCGGATACGGTTGCACTTGCCGGCTACATGCGGATGCTGACGCCTGCATTTCTGAAGGCGTTCCCCGGACGGGTCATCAATATTCATCCTGCCCTGCTGCCGTCCTTCCCCGGAATCCATGGAGCTGAGGATGCCCAGAAATGGGGCGTCAAGATTACGGGCTGCACAGTGCATTTTGTCGATGAGATCATGGATCATGGAACCGTGATCATTCAGGCGGCGGTCCCGGCTGTGGCGGGTGAACCTCTGGAAATGCTTCAGAACCGGATTCATGAGCAGGAACATCGTATCTATCCGCAGGCCCTGCAATGGCTTTCCGAAGGACGTCTGCATCTGGATGAAGACGGCAGATCCCTGCACCTGCTGCCCGGAGAGCGTCCGCTGGCCGCAGCAACGCCCGGTGTTCTGGTAAATCCCCCGCTTGAAGAGGGCTTTTGAGAAAACGGTCCCGCAAGGGTAATGAACAGCTTGCAGAGTCTGTCGCTCTGCAGGCTGTTTTCGTTCTCGCGGGCAGTTCATGATTCCGCGTCAGAATGGGACATGACCACAGAAAGAAATGTTTCCCGCTTCGGACGGCGGAGCCTGCCTTGCCCCTGAGGAAGCCCTGACCCTTCTGTCGGGGAGAATGGCGGGGATGACCGAAAAGGTCGTTTCAGCCTCTTTCGTCCCATCGGAAAAGGCAGCTTTCAGGCTTTGATTCCATAACATTGCAAGAGGAGTTCACATGGCCCTTTTTTCGCCCAGACCACCGCAGGGCGCTGATCAGAAAATGTATTTCTTTCTTTTTCTGCTGACACTCGGAACAACCATCGGGTATCAGGGCTGGACGCTCCTGTACACAAACTTTGCGGTGGAGAGTGCAGGCCTTTCCGCAGCAGAGAATGGGCTGGTTCAGTCGCTTCGGGAAGTTCCGGGCCTTCTCGGCTTTCTGATTATTCCTCTGCTGCTGCTCATGCGTGAGCATCGGATTGCCGTCTTCGCGGCACTGGCAACAGGGGTCGGCACGGCGCTGACGGGCTTTTTTCCGTCTCTGGGCCCC
>CAMLXE010000303.1 GCA_946490455.1 uncultured Desulfovibrio sp.
GGTTATCTTCATGCTCTTCAAAGAGATTGCCGCCCAGAAGGTTCCGGTATTCGTTACTCTTGAAGTCCGTGGTTCTGTAAACAATGGGCTTGCCGTAGAAGGCCATGGCAAACAGCGCCAGTCCCTGCGACAGGGTCTGGACATAATGCTCATGCCCGGTCTTGTGTCCCCGTGTCCGGATGAGCGTGCCGATGGCACCGGGGATGGAGCGCAGGGAGGCAATTTCCTTGGCCAGACCGCAGCGGGCTCCTACATCCTCACGAAGCGCGGCAATCTGACGCATGGTCTCCTGAACTGCGGGATTCATTGCTGCATAGCCAACAATGTCGGCAACTTCCTTTTCAATGGCAGCACGCCGCGCCTTGCCTTCCGGAGTATCGGAAGACAGGGTGGTCAGTTCATCCTGATAGCCCATGATGACCCGGACATGCTCGGAAAGATCGGCAGAGGTTTCGAGAATGGAATAGTACCGGGCCGCCCGTTCCGTGTATTCATCGAGCAGCTTTTCCACTTCCCGCATGCGCCGATAGACAGCCATGATTTCTTCGGGACTGCGCAGATCGTCTCTGTTGGAAAGCTTGTCCAGCTCTTCGGCAAAGCCGGAAACCTGTCCCACATGATCACGCAGACGGAGATCAAGGGACACCAGACCGGCATCGAGCTGTTCACGCATGGTCTTGCGCAGCTTGCCTTCCAGCTCGTCAATCTTCTTCTGGACAATGGCTTCAAGATCTCCATTGTCAAAGGCCTCAAGAGCCGCCGGGTGGACACCGACATTGCCGAGCATGAACTCGGCGCGCAGGAGCCCGACTTCAAAGTCGGGAACATTGCGCAGACGGGACAGGAAGAGAGCCTGCCCCACGTCAGCGAGCACCAGACCCACATGGGTTTTGGTCGCCGGCAGCTTGGCCACATTCATTTCCCCGCCCACTTCACGCAGGGGGAGGAGTCCGCGATACACACGGCCGCGAGTACCGTCAACTGTGACATCAAGACCATCAAGGGCCTGAATGCCGGCAGCATTCTGGATACCGATAACAGCGGCAATGCCCAGTTCGCGGGAAGTAATGGCCGCATGGCTGGTATCACCGCCCACATCGGCAAGAATGGCCGAGGCAACGCGCATGCCGGGAACCATATCCGGGTCTGTCCGTTCGGCAGCGAGGATGTCGCCCTTGCCGATCTTGTTCAGTTCGAGAGCGGAACGCAGGAAACGAACCTTCCCCTGTCCGGCGCCACGGGAGGCACCATTGCCGGAGAGCAGAACCTCGGCGGAAGCAGCTGCCTTGGGGTCCACTTCCCGACGACGCATGAAAATGGTGTCGGGATGGAGATGGAATTCTTCGTTCCAGCGGGTTTCCGGACGGGCCTGAACAAACCAGAGAACCCCCTTGGAATCGATACAGAACTCCGTATCCATGATCATGCCGCCATAGGCCTTGCTGACAGCACGAACCCCCTTGGCCACCTGTTCGGCCTGCGTGGGATTCAGAGCCCAGAGGGAGGATTCTCTGTCCGGTACCGGTACACGCTTGGTACCGCCGTTTTCGTCATAGATGATCTTGGCAGTCTTGCTGCCCATGAAGCGGACAACGGCTTCGCTTCCGTCATCCTTCTGATAGACATACAGCTTGTCCGGAGTAACCATGCCACCCACGACAGCTTCACCAAGGCCATAGCTGGCATCAATGCTGACAAGGTCATTGCGCACGGTACCGCGGCACCCTGTAGCGGTATCTGCACTGAAGGCGGTACCGGCCACAACCGGGTTGATCATCCGCATGATACAGACAGAAAGCGATGTATTTTCAATGGACCATTCCTGTTTGGCCTGTGCGGCAATGCCTTCGTCTCCGGTGGATTCGGAAAGCGTCAGCGCATCAAGAATGGCCTCGCGTCTGTAGATCATGGATCTCAGGTTGTAGGCGGATGCACAGTCCCAATGGTAGGCGAGAACGACAGCATCCTCTCCCACCATGTTCAGGAACGTATCCTGCAGGCCGGCAAACGCCTTCTTTTTGGAGTCTTCGCCGGCAGCGGAAGAACGAACGGCCACCGGAACATTCTCTTCCTCCGCTTCGGCGCAGATGGCCCGGTAAGCAGAACGAACAGCCTGATCCACGGCTTCTGGCAGAGGCGCACAGAGAATGGATGCCTGAACCATGACCGAACGCTTGCGCAGCTGGTCAATGCCTTCCTGAGACGATGCAAACCCGTCAACAACGTTGTTGATAAAGGTCCGCAACCGGATACGGGGCAGCTCTGGATCTGCCTCGGTTGCCTTGCGGATATCGGCAGCCACACCGCGCACGAATTCGGGCAGGAAATCATGGTTCTTGGTAACTTCTTCAGATGTCCAGTCGATCTTTCCGTAGGCCTCGTCAACCATGGAGCGGACCAGAGCTGCGCACACCTTGCATTCATCAAGCACGATGTGGAATGCAACAGAAGAAATGGCACGGAACTGCGGTGTCCGTACACCCTGAACCCGACTGATAAGCGACGTGTTGTAGTTTTTGCCGCCAACCAGAAGTTCGGCACTTTCCCCGATAGCCACAATATCTGCGCCGGTCAGAACCAGACGCTTCTGAAGATCTTCCACCGAAACCTCGTGCTTTCGTTTTTTGGTCGCGGAAGGAGTGTTTGTCATGACTTGTGCCTCCCAGACTCAGTCAAGATACATCAGTTACCGTTATGAGAGATCTGCTGACGCTCCCCGCAATAGGGGCAGAATTCAATGCCTTCCATGGGCAGGGGGCGGGCGCAGGCCTCGTTTGTGCAGATATGGGGAACTGGACCAAGTTCC
>CAMLXE010000304.1 GCA_946490455.1 uncultured Desulfovibrio sp.
TCATAAGGACCTGTCGGATTCCATGCGGAGACGGTTTCTCTCCATACAAAAAGAAGCCATGATACAGAGAAATGGATTTTGGGCATTCCTTCTTGCGCGTTCCGAAGCAGGGGATTCCTATATCGGCAATAAAAGAAGTCGAAGATTCTTTTCTGTACCTTGTGCCAGAACAACTCGAATTTCCAGGAAAAATTCTGTCGTTTTTCAAAGTCTGGAATCTGCCTTCATAAATGGCTATGCACCGGTACGGTCCTGTTCCATCTGGCCGTATGCCTCGGAAGTTTCCGACTGAGGAAGCTCGTTTCTGGGAAGGGGGTAGAACGTTTCTTCTCTCTATGAGAAAGGGAAAGAAGTCTCGAGAAAAGGGGCAGAGGGGTTTTCTCCTCCAGAACTTCTCCGTATACTCCTTTCTGAAAGATTTCCCCTTCCTTGGGAGGAGCAGTCTATGTGGAATTCCGAACTGGTTAAAAGACTTGAAGCCTGGTATTCTTCCCCGCAAGGTGCCTTTGCACTTGAGCAGCAGCATCATCTCCTTCAACGACTCACTTCCCAGTGGCCCAGACGAAATCATACCATTGTCAATCCCGGATGCGGCTCCGGGGTATTTCTTGAAATGCTGTGGTATCATGGGTTCGAGGTTACGGGAGTGGATACCGAAAGCGACTCTCTGGAGCTGGCGCAGGAACGGCTGGGGCATAGAGCAGATTTTTATCTGGGCCAGCTGGATGCCCTTCCTTTTGATGATGATGAATTTGATTATGCGGCCCTTTTTTCGGTGCTGGAGCATGTCCGCAATCCAGAGGAAACGCTTCATGAAGCCATCCGTGTTTCAAGAAGGGGCGTGATTGTCGGTTTCTTTAACAGCTGGTCTCTTTACCGTTTTTCAAGAGGCATAAAAGGTTCAAAACAGGTTCTGAATCCTTTCAGGGTAGCCAGAATGGCGGTAAAACTGGTACCCGGATGCCGTATCTTTTCCCGGTCAATCCTGTTGGGGCCTCCATCCACATGGAAAGATGTTCGAGGCTGGAGAGGACTGAACGGCTTTTTTTCTCCGCTGCCGCTGGGAGCATACGTTGGCATGTGCATAGATACCCAGCCGCATATTCCTCTGACGCCTCTTCTGCTGCGGGCAAAGGAGAGAACCCTGGCCGTATGCTCAGGATTTCAGCCCGAAACGGCTGCCCGTATCCAGAACAGGGTCTGACAGACGCTGGCTGTCCCAAAGAAGACAGCTTTTCTCGATCTGTCAGCCCGTTCCGGTAACTTGAGGCAGTCCCCCTGATGAAGCACATCTCTTCCGAAACGAGACGGCGGTTTCCTTGGCAGCCGTTCGGCTGTAACGAAGTGCTTGAGCGTGTGTCCTGTCCTTTTGGCTTTTATGGCCACGAAAAGTCAGGATCGTCTCAAGAATGGTATTTTTCTGCTGCCTTTGAGGAAGTTCAATCCTGCTGGACATGTTTTTGACTGGTTGGCTTCAGGCATCAGGCCATACCGGTATGATGGCGTAGAAGTATTTTGAATGGCACCGCGTTTCAGGTCATGATGGGACAGACGTTGCTGCTATGCATTTCCTCTGCCTGTACCCTGGAATTTTCCCTCAAAGAGAATATTGAGTTCATCCTCCTGGGGCAGATCTTCAGGTTTGAGCATGGAGTATTGGTGGCTGTCACCAAAGAGTACAATTCGGGATCCCAGCCGTCGGGCCTGAGAAAGACCGTGCGATACCATGATGATCGTGTATCGTTCGGACAGTCTTCGGAGCAGGTTTTCAATATCCAGAGTCGTTGCCGGATCAAGCGATGCCGTTGGTTCATCAAGCAGAATGATTTCGGGTTCCAGAGCGAGCATTCTGGCCAGGCAGAGCCGTTGCTGCTGACCTCCGGAAAGAGCCATGGCGGATTCTTCAAGACGGCCATGTACATTTTCCCATAGGCCTACATCTTCAAGTGCCTGACGCATCCGATCTTCCCGTTCCCTGACGTGCAGGTCTGTCGTAAGCTGCAACGGAAGCAGAATGTTCTGACGAATGGAGGCAGGAAGAACATTGGGTGTCTGAAAGAGCATCCCCACTCTGCGCCTGAGTAACGAAAGATTGATGCCCGGCGCATAGACAGAAACGAGCTTTCCTCCCAGAAGCAGGTGGACTGTCCCGGAAGTTCTGCTGTTGGGCAGTGTTTCGTTCAGTCTGTTCAGCGTACGAAGAAACGTACTCTTGCCAGAGCCGGAACGACCTATAAGCACTGTGATGCCTTCAGATGGCAGAACAAGTGTCAGATCCCTTATGACGATTCTGTCCTTAAACGTGACGGTCAGATTGGCAATATCGACAGCCGTAGTCATTTTTCTACTCCTGATCGCAGTCCCCCCGTTTCCCAGCGGTGCCGGTAGTGAGCGTGCAGTCCCCAGGCCAGAAGCAGCAGAGCGCCTGAGAGAAGCAGCAGCACCAGTGCGGCACCGAATCCACGAGTCAGTTCTTCCTGAGATTGATATTGTGCAGCTGTATAGTAGATGGAAAAGGGAAGGGCTTCAAAACGGGTTCCAAGCCCCGACGGGATACCTCCATTAGCCACCACTCCAGTGAGAAGAATGACCGCGGTATCCTCGGCAGCCCGGCCCATGGACAGCATGACGCCACCAAGAATGCCACGGCTGGCCTGGGGAAGAAGAATATGTCGCAGTGTCTGTGCGGTACTGAGGCCAAGAGTGGTTCCGGTCATGCGTAACATGGGGGGAAGTCCTTCAATGGCTGACCGTGTTGTTACGGCAAGGGATGGCAGGACAAGAAGACTCAGACAGCCTC
>CAMLXE010000305.1 GCA_946490455.1 uncultured Desulfovibrio sp.
ACATCTGTATTAAAGGAATACCGCTCACGAGCCGTTTGCCTGTCCATGACAGGGAACCTTATCCCTGTGCTTCCCCGCATATTCTCGCCATATGGTTGTACCGGCGCATAGTCAGATGACAGATTGCTATGCCCAAAGCATCTGTCGTATCGGGAACCCAGTTACTTGTCGAATATCCGAGTATCTGTCCCACCATAAAGGCTACCTGTGATTTTTCCGCTCTGCCGTTGCCGACCAGAGATTTTTTTACCAGAGTCGGGGCATAACCACTCACAGACAGATTGCGGGCCGCACATGCCGCTATGGCCACGCCTCTGGCCTGCCCGAGCTTGAGCGCACTTGTGATGTTTTTGGACGTGAATACCTGTTCCACTGCGGCTTCTTCCGGTTTCCACTTATCCAGAACCCGGCACAGCTCATGATAAATATACGCAAGCCGCTTCGGAAAATCTTCCCCTCCGGCCCTGATATCCCCACACGCCACCAGTTCAAGCATACCGGAGCTTTCACGGACAACCCCCCAGCCCGTCACGCGTGAACCCGGATCTATCCCTATAGCCGTTATTGTCTTGGAAGCCAGCATCGTTGTGTCCGTGAAAAATGTTTCTGAAAAGAGAACCTTTGCGATATCTTCAGTGTTTCAGAAATCGGGCGGGCGGGCAAGAGGAGCATATTTTCGCTTCTTGCCTGTATCCGTTCAGAATAGTAGCATATTGACATTGTTCCTGACTTATTAAAAAGGAATACATCATGGCACGGCATTTTTTAAAATATGGTGAACAGGAATGGGCTGTGGATATCGAGCCCGCCAATCTCATCGCAGAACTGGAACCGAACTCCGTTCAACTGCCGGCACTGACGGCAGAACAGGTCATCCGACAGGCTCTTTCAGCTCCGGTACAGTCTCCGCCTCTTCAGGAGCTGGTAAAAGCAGGAGAGCGCATCTGTCTGCTCGTTCCCGACGTCACACGTTCCTGGCAGTCTCCTTCTGTCTATGTGCCCATTATGGTTGAAGAACTCAATCGATGCGGCATTCCGGATCGGGATATCGCCATTCTCAGCGCAACAGGTACCCACAGACGCCAGACACGGGAAGAACATGTCAAACTGACGGGTGAAGACATCCTGCAACGCATCAAGGTAGTGGATCACCAGTGCCGGGAACAGCAGGATATGGTGTATATGGGGAAGACATCCCACGGAACTCCGGTAAAATTCAACCGTCATGCTGTGGAAGCTGATAAAATCGTTTCCTGTTGCGGAGTGGTGTATCATTTTCTGGCAGGATACGGCGGAGGCGGAAAAATGCTTCTGCCCGGTATTGCCGCCTATGACACCATCCAGCACCACCACAATCTTGCGCTGAATGAAGGATTCGGTAACGGAACCAACCCCATGGTATGCAGCGGCAACCTTGAAAACAGCAACGTCTTTCAGGCCGACCTGCTGGAAGCTGCGGCCATGCTTCCCCCCTGCTTTTCTCTCAATGTTGTGGTCAATGACCAGTTCAACATCATCAGTGCATTCGCAGGAAACTGGCTGGCTGCCCACCGAGCCGCGTGCAGGCTGGTAGAATCCATAGACGGGGTTGCCATTCCTCAGACTGCCCCGCTGGTCATCGCCAGCGCAGGCGGCTACCCCAAGGACATCAACTTTTATCAGACCATCAAACTGTTGAGCAACGCTCTGGCCGCATGTTCTCCCAAAGGCACGCTCATACTGCTTTCCCGCTGTCACGAAGGCTTCGGGGACGATGACTGTCAGAAGCAGATTCAGGCTTTCTCCAATATGGCAGAACGGGAACGGGCTCTGCGGGACGCCTTCTCCATCGGAGCCTATGTGGGCTTCCTGTTCGCAGAAGCGGCGGAAACGCATAATCTGATCCTTGTGACAGATATGAACCCTGATAATTTTGCCAGAACCGGCATCAGGGCGGTCAAAACGCTGGATGAGGCTTTAAAAGTGGCCGCAGCCTTGAACGGCGGTTCACTCGACATGAAAACCATTCTCATGCCGCACGGGGCCTCCACCCTGCCCAAACTGAAGGCATAAACGGCGGAAAAACTCTTACGCCCATTCCTCGCCTGAACGGAACGCATGTCATCCGGTCTGCCTCCCCGACTGACAACAGGGAGGCAGGAAAAAGCCGGACTGACTTGCGTTCCGCCGGGCGGCAGGATCGTTTCTTATTCCTGTCCATATTTCTGTATGTTGCAGCATCAGACTCTACGCTGAAGCCGCCATGCATCCCGATACGGAAATAAGACGAAAAATCGGGCAAAGACAGCAGTGATGCTGTTCAGCAGCATGAATCACCATGCTCAGTAATCGGCTGACATTGTAAGGGCACGCTGCATACGAGCTGATCATCATCCGTTTCAGAAGAGGCCCCGTCTGCAGTGACGCCTCCCGGAGGCGAAGCTCCCGTGATAAACTTTCCGATTGTCTGCAAAGGTCGGTTTTCCATGCCAAGCCGTAACTTATGGGGTACAGCCTTTCTGTTCTCCGGAATACTCTCCATCATGATATTCCTGAGCATCGGTGATATATATCGGATTCCAAGCGAGAACAGGACAATCATTACATTAAGCTGCGAACCTTCAATCATTAAATATTGTTATTTTCCAAGCGACATACGATATGAAGCATGGATTTACAGAAAGCTTGATTTTTTTAAAGATATAATTACATTAACATTTCCATACAAAGCAAATTATATTAAAGAATACATATATGTATTTCTTATTATCGGTATATTTTTTATACTTTGTGCCGTCAATCTGTTCAAT
>CAMLXE010000306.1 GCA_946490455.1 uncultured Desulfovibrio sp.
GGCACTCCACAAGTCCCTGAACTTCATCCAGCAGACTCGACACCCAGATAATCTTGCCTCCGACAGCTTCAGCCGCCTTGTTGCCCTCACTGATGATGGTATTTCGACGGTCTTCAGCGCGCAGCTGGACGGCTCCCTTCTGTTCGACAGTCGGTACATAGTCTACCGCGTTCGCTACAGCAAAAGGTCCCGGTCCCATGACACGGTGTCCATGCGTTTCCCGCCCGGAATGAACGCCTCCCACCTCAAAGGGAACGACTTCCGTATCAAACAATGCCAGAATCCAACGAATGGGACGGGCAAAGGCAAAGTCTCCATCGCCCCAGTGCATTCTTTTGGCAAATGGTAAAGCTGCAATGATGCCGGGGCACAGAGAGGCCAGAACCTCGACCGTGGGGACCCCACCCGTCCTTTTGATGCCGGAAAGGTACTCGCCCTTTTCAGTAGTCTGCCGTCCCAGGGCTGAAACCTCCAGTCCCAGGGTCCTTGCAAAACCTTCAGCAGCCTTTGTGGGATTTCCACTGGCATCAAAGGAGATGCGGACAGGCGGACCCATGACAAGCTCTTCCTTGACAGGCTGAAGCGTTTCCAGGCCTTCAACCATGACGACAGACCGGCGAGGTGTGGAGCAGACCGAGAGAGTCATTTTCCCATATCCCGCTTCTTCGAGAGCCTGTGTGAACCGTACGTTCAGCTCCTGTTCCAGCCCCGGCAGGAAACGAGCAGGCAATTCTTCGGTACCAATTTCAAGAACAAACATGGACATTACTTGTTCCCTCCGAGCATGGGATATCCCATTTCTTCACGCTGGGTGGCATAAAGCCGTGCAACCGCAGAGGCCAGAGTGCGTACCCTTCCGATATAGGCTGTACGCTCGGTAATGGAGATGGCACCTCGCGCATCAAGCAGATTGAACGTGTGGGAACACTTGAGGCAGTAATCATAGGCAGGCCAGAGCAACCCCTTGTCCACAAGACGCAGACATTCGGCTTCAAAGTCGTTGAAGTGGGCAAGATGCATGGCGGCATTGCTTTCATCAAAATTGTAGCGAGACTGCTCGACTTCATTCTGATGATAGATCTGACCATAGGTCACATGCTCATTCCAGGCGAGATCATATACGGAATCCTTGCCCTGAAGATACATGGTCAGGCGTTCAAGGCCGTAGGTTATTTCCGAACTCACAGGCTTCAGATCAATGCCTCCGACCTGCTGGAAATAGGTAAACTGGGAAACTTCCATCCCGTTCAGCCAGACTTCCCAGCCCAATCCCCAGGCGCCAAGAGTTGGCGATTCCCAGTCATCTTCCACAAAACGGATATCATGTTCCTCGGCATGGATGCCCAGCGCTCTCAGGCTGCCCAGATACAGATCAAGAACATCATCGGGAGACGGCTTCAAAATGACCTGAAACTGGAAATAGTGTTGAAGACGGTTGGGATTTTCTCCATATCTCCCGTCAGTCGGACGCCGGGAAGGCTCCACATACGCAACACTCCAGGGCTCCGGCCCAATAACACGCAAAAACGTGGAGGGATTGAATGTGCCTGCACCGCATTCGATATCCATGGGCTGGGCGATGACACACCCCCTGCTTGCCCAATAGCGTTGCAGGGTTAAGATTACATCCTGAAAATACATGATTCCTCCATATTCTCCGACATGTTTCAAACATCTGCTACGAAAGATTCCCTATATGCGACGGAATTTTCCTCTGTCCCAAACCAGTCCCAGATGATATTGCACAAAGCCGTCGATGGCCCTTGCACACTCTCGCCTGTCAGCGGGAGAAAGAAAGACTTTCTTCTCCCCGGACGCCTCCTCTTCTGCCGGATTGTCTCCTGCAAATTTCCAGTGCAGAGGGGATGTTTCCTGAACCTGACGCAAAACGTCAAGGCTTGCAGCCCGCAAGGGAATCATGATTCCCCTATTCGAGACGCAGTTTGCACAGGTAACGACTCCTTCTGTTACAAAAAAACCTGCCCAGTCCACTACCGGACCACCACAAACAGTGCATTTCCCGAAAGAGGGAACATATCCCTGCTCGGAAGCCAGACGCAATCGAAACAGTGCAGGCAGAAGTTCTTCCACCCTTCTGGCCTGTTCCAACAGCAGGAGCGTATCCCTGAGCAGAGAAAAGGCACTCACAGACCCATCAGGGGGAACCCCCAGTGCCTCCATGAAGCGGACACAATTCGCAAGCATGCCAAGTCGTTTCCAGTCGTTCCGCAACCGGCGCGGCCCATTGACCAGCATTCCTTCCTGCAGGGAAAGATACAAACCGTTTCCCGTGGTGCGTGTGCTTATTCTCAGTTCATTGAACAAATCAAGGCAACCGGCAAATCGCCTGCGACTGCGGCTCCCTCCAAACGCAAAGGCCGACACGATGCCGTGTCGGCGCGTAAGCATCCGCACCCAGATATCGGACTCCCGAAAACGTCCCAGGCTTAAGACAAGGGCAGAATCGGACCATTCCATACATCAGTTCTGTACATCTTCAGGAAAAGTAATCGTCCTGACCTGCCCACTCTTTCCGATATCCGCCATCTCCCGCCCATCATAGACAATCTGGACACCACCAGCATTCCCGAGCTTCAGCACAAGATGATCGGAAAACGTCAGTGTTACGGAGTCTCCCTTCTTCAATGTCCGCTGCATGGCGTTCTCACTATCCGCTGTCGTATGAATCCAGCATGGAGCAATGGCCGAAATGACAATCTGATGCTGCGTAACAGCGGGTTGAGTTTCCTGTATTTGCCCATCAGATACCGAGCTGGAAA
>CAMLXE010000307.1 GCA_946490455.1 uncultured Desulfovibrio sp.
TCTCTTAAACTGATCTGCCCTCCAATCAACCCTACGCTTGTGCATCATTAAAACATACAATCAATTCAATATATTATATAAATATATCTGGCATTGATCTTGCAATACCCAAAAAAAATCTAATTTTTGTGAGGTAAAGCACAATGTCATGCTCTAATGGATGCTGTTACTCTGCCCAAGAAAAACGCCTAGATGGATCTGGATGCAGTGAAACCGTACGGAAGAACCATGCCCGCATATTTAAAATTCTTGAAAGGTTTGAAGGGAAAAAGCCCATTATTGATGTTGAACGTGCAAAACTGTTTACCGAATCCATGATGGCCACCGAAGGCCAGCCTCTGGTTTTGCGCTGGGCCAAAGCGATGCTCCATATTGCGCAAAATATCACCGTGTATATTGGTGAAAATCAGCTTATTGCTGGTCGAGCAGGTACAGATTCCGGACGGTACGGTATTCTGTTCCCTGAAATCGATGGTGACTTCTATGAAGAGTTTGTAACCTCAATGCCCAATAGGCAGCAGTGTCCGTTCGTTGTCAGCGACGAAGATGCGGATATCATGGTAAACTTTATTGCTCCTTATTGGAAGGGAAAAACTTTTCATGAACACCTGAACAATGCCTTCTCTCCCGAAGTACATCACCTTACCTATACTGATGACCGAGGGATGTATTCCCGCTATGTGGTCAATGAGGGAGCCTCCTATCGCTCCAGCCTGCAGTGGGTCCTGGATTATGAAAAGGTACTCAAGCATGGTTTCCTGGGGCTCAAGGAAGATGCACAGAAACGACTTGATGCTCTTGATCCCCTCAGCTCTGTGGACAATACGGACAAGAGACCTTTCCTGCAGTCCATGATCATTATATGTGATGCCGCCATGCTGTGGGCCAAGCGTCACGCAGAACTTGCCAGACAAAAGGCTGCTGCCTGCACCGACCCAGTCAGAAAAGCGGAACTCCTGCAAATTGCTGCCAATTGTGACCATGTCCCGGCTCATCCGGCACGAACCTTCCATGAGGCCGTACAGGCTCAATGGTTTACCCAGGCTTTTTCCCGCCTTGAACAAAAGACCAGTTCCGTTGTCTCCAATGGGCGCATGGATCAGTATTTCTATCCCTACTACAAGAAGGACAAGGAAAAGGGAAGACTGAACGATATCCAGGCCATGGAACTCATTGAATGTGTCTGGATGGAAATGGCCCAGTACATTGACATGTTCATTTCTCCCACCGGCAATGCCTTCAATGAAGGCTACGCACACTGGGAAGCCGTGACCGTAGGCGGTCAGCTGTCTCAGGGAGGGGGAGATGCTACCAACGAACTCTCCTATCTCTTCTTGCGCTCCAAGCGCGAATTGCCGCTGAACTACCCTGACCTCGCTGTGCGTGTCCACTCGGCGTCTCCGGACCGATTCCTCATGGAAGTGGCCGAGACCATCAAGGATGGAACAGGCTATCCCAAGTTGCTCAATGATGAGGAAATCATCCCGTGCATGCTGGCCAAGGGTGCCCGATATGAAGAGGTCTATGACTATGCAGCATCCGGCTGCTCCGAAGCCAGGCTGCCCAATCATGAAACCTATACCAGCTCATGCAATCTTCTCAATATGCCCGCTTCTGTGGAACTTGTTCTCTACAGAGGCCACATGCTCAAGTATGGTGATGAAATTCTGGGACTTGATACGGGAGATCCTACATCCTTCACGACTTGGGCAGAGTTCTGGGAAGCCTACTGCAAACAGCAGAGATACCTTCTTTCGAACGTATTCTCCCAGCAATATGTTGTTGAAAAAATTAGACCCCAGCATTTTGCCACGCCGCTGTGCTCCCTTCTTTCTGATGTCTGCATGAATGCATGCAAAGATCTCCATTCAGAAAAAATCGAAGGCGGACTTGATTTGGCTCTGTTTGACTGCATTGGGTATGCCACGCTGGTGGACTCCCTCGCCGCAATCAAAAAGCTTGTATTTGACGACAAGCTGATTCCCATGAGCAAACTTATCGAAGTTCTAAAGGTAAATTTCGAGGGATACGAAAATATCAGACAGATGCTGCTCAATGCACCCAAATTTGGCAACAACGATCCCTACGTAGATTCCATTGCCCGCGACGTTGATGGTCTGGCTATTGACTTCACTGAAACCTATGCCAAAGAACGTGGCATTATCATTGATGTTCGGATGGTCCCCATTACGGCCAATGTTCCCTTTGGCCGTGTCACGGGCGCAACACCCAATGGCAGAAAGGCCTGGACGCCCCTTTCCGATGGAGCTTCCGCTTCCCACGGAGCAGACGTCAATGGCCCCACTGCTGTTCTGCTCTCCAATTACGCATCCAAGCATTACAATCGCACGATGCGTGCCTCTCGTCTGCTGAACCTCAAACTCTCCCCCAAATGTGTTGCAGGCCAAGAAGGTACACGGAAACTGGTATCTATGATCAGAGCCTTCTGTGACCTCAAACTGTGGCATCTGCAGTTCAACATCATCAACAGAGAAACACTTCTTGCAGCTCAGCAGGATCCCGAAAAATATCGGAGCCTTCTTGTCCGGGTTGCTGGATACAGTGCCTATTTTGTTGATCTGTCAAAGGATCTTCAGCAGGACATCATCGAACGTACAGAACACGAACAACTCTGAATTCATCCCCCTGTGGTTCTCCCGTCCTTTTGGACATGAGATAGCGCTGTCAACCATTAATTATTCAAGGAGTCATGAATGAAGACGTGGAAACGCTGGCCGCTGTTTGTTGTTTGCTGTCTTGTTATAGC
>CAMLXE010000308.1 GCA_946490455.1 uncultured Desulfovibrio sp.
CAGAACTTCTGAATGATCCTGATGTTGATGCCGCCAATGAAATTGCCCTGTCGCGTTTTCTTGAAGCCAATCCCGTACTCATAGGGGTTGGACCTGCCGGAAAGACCATCCCCGGTCTTGAAGGCCGCATGCTTCTGCACGCCGGTCCCCCAGTCAGCTGGGAAAACATGTGCGGTACCCAGAAAGGGGGCGTGATCGGCGCCATCATTTATGAAGGCTGGGCGCAGACTCCCGAGGAAGCCCGCATCATGGTTGAAGAGGGCAAGGTCAGCTTCGCTCCCTGCCATCACTACAATTCCGTAGGCCCCATGGCCGGTATCATCAGCCCGTCCATGCCCGTGTGGATCGTGGAAAACACCACCCACGGCAATCGTACCTACTGTAACTTCAACGAAGGTACCGGAAAGGTTCTCCGCTTTGGCGCCTATACCGAAGAAACGCTCAACCGTCTGCGTTTCATGGCCGATGTGCTGGCTCCTGTCATTGCCTCGGGCATTGCCAACTTCCCGGAACCGCTTGAACTCAAGAGCATCATGGCCATGGCGCTGCAGATGGGTGATGAAATCCATAACCGCAGCCTGGCTTCGAGCAACCTGTTCTTCCGTCAGCTGGCTCCGGCAGTCGTGCGCGGCATGGACAAGGCTCCTGCCGGCAGCCCTGCTGCCAAACCGGAAACCGTGGCCGCGGCTCTTGGCTTCCTCAGCGTAACGGACCATTTCTTCCTCAACCTCACCATGCCTGCCTGTAAGGCCATGGCTGATGCCGCAGCCGGTGTCCCCAAATCAAGCATGGTCACCACCATGGCGCGCAATGGCGTTGAATTCGGCATTCGCATCTCCGGTCTGCCGGGTCAGTGGTTCACGGCTCCGTCACCCTATGTTGACGGCCTCTACTTCCCGGGCTTCGGTCCCGAAGATGCCGGCCGTGACCTTGGTGACAGCGCCATTACCGAAACGGCCGGTGTGGGCGGATTTGCCATGGCTTCCGCACCTGCCACCATCCAGTTTGTGGGTGGAACCGTCGCTGATGCGCTCAGAAACTCCCGTCTCATGCGCCGCATCTGCCTGACGACCAACCCGGCCTTCAGTCTGCCGGCTCTCGACTTTGCCGGCACGGCTACCGGCATTGACTGCCGCAAGGTTGTTGATACCGGTATTCTGCCTGCCATCAACACAGGCATTCCGCATAAGGAAGCAAGTATCGGCCAGATTGGAGCAGGTCGTACCCATGCTCCGCTCCTCTGCTTCCTGAAGGCTGTGGCGGCCCTGCACGCCTCCATAAAGGGCTGATCCGCACAGCACTCCGAATAAAGGCACGCATTACAGCAATCCCCCGGTCATACCGGGGGATTTCTTCATTTTGGGGATCGTTCAGTTCCGGTCTTTCTGTCCTGCTTCTGCCGTCCCAGTCTCGCCAGAACCCAACAGAAACCCCCGCATCTTCTGCCATGGATTCTCCACGGCAGCGGATGCGGGGCAAAGATGAATGCTGTGCCTAATTGGCCTGTTTTCGGATGAAGGTGGGAAGTTCTATTTCTTCTTCCTCAAAAATGAACTCTTCCCTTCCCGGCGTGTGCGCAGAGGAAGCCTGTCTGGCCATCTGGTCGCGAACGATGGTGGGAATGTTCAGCTCTTCTTCGGTCAGGTTGGCCAGTGTTCTGCGGCGGGAGACCAGACCGGTTTCTTCCGATTTCTGGAAATTCCGGTTGCCAAAGGTTCCGGACAGTACGGAAGGAGCGGGAGCAGCCTGCTGGGCGGCAGGAACGGGCGTCTTGGCGGCACGCAGCGAGCTTACGGCCGCACTGGGCTGATCCTTGCCATTCTGCGCCGTATTGGGCGCCTTGGCGGACGTTCCGCCTTCAATACCCGTGGCAATGACCGTGATCCGGATTTCATCGCCTGCGGACTCGTCAAAGGCGGTACCAATGATGATGTTGGCATCCACATCGCCCAGCGCATCGTGAATGTAGAGAGCGGCTTCGCTGTACTCGTCAATGCCAAGGTCTTCCGTTGCGGTAATGTTGATGAGAACGGCCTTGGCGCCGACAATGGACACATCCTCAAGCAGAGGACTCGTGATGGCACGACGTGCGGCTTCCAGAGCGCGACCTTCTCCCGAAGCCACGGCTGCACCCATCATGGCCAGTCCGGATTCCTTCATGATGGTCCGTACGTCTGCAAAGTCCACGTTGATGAGGCCGGGCACGGTGATGAGGTCGGAGATACCACGGACAGCGCTGTAGAGGACGTCGTCGGCACACTTCAGCATTTCGCTGAGCTTGGCCTTTTTGGGAGCGATGGTCAGCAGTCTGTTGTTGGGGATGGTGATCAGGCTGTCCACATGCTCACGCAGTTCGGCAATCCCCTGCTCGGCAGCCCTGGCACGCTTGGTGCCTTCAAAGAGGAAAGGTTTGGTCACCACACCGACGGTCAGTGCGCCCATTTCCTTGGCAGCCTGTGCCACGACGGGAGCGGCTCCGGTTCCGGTACCGCCGCCCATACCGGCAGTAACAAAGACCATATCGGCTTCGCCGATGACGTCCTTGATGGCTCCGATGCTTTCCTGTGCAGCTTCACGGCCGATATTGGGATCAGCACCGGCACCAAGCCCCTTGGTCAGCTTTTCGCCGATCTGCAGCTTGAACTCTGCGCGGGAACTCAGGAGGGCCTGAGCGTCGGTATTGGCGCAAATAAAGGTAACGCCCTTCAGATTCGACTCAATCATATTTTGAACGGCGTTCCCACCGCCACCACCAACA
>CAMLXE010000309.1 GCA_946490455.1 uncultured Desulfovibrio sp.
AACTCTTGGCCTCTTGAATGCCATTCAAGCGCTCTCCCAACTGAGCTACATCCCCACTCGGTGAAAAGACTTCTAGCGAAGACCCTCGATGGTGTCAACAATTTTTTTGAGAAAAATATAAAAATTTTTTTGTAAGGACTGCCAGCATGTTTTTGCCGTGTGGCCACGAGAAAGAAGATACGGAATTTTTCCTGCAGAAAACGGGGGAGCCACATGAAGAGCAGATACGCCTGTGGGGATGCAGTCAGGATCTGCCATTTGTTTTATGGAAGGATTGACAGATGGTTAAAGCTCGCTCAAAATAAATAGAAATTTTGTTATGTTATCCAGAGCCTTACCCAGAGCAAATGTCCTTCAGCGGCTTTCGGGAGATTTCATGCGTTTTGTACAGATGGTTTTTGCAATAGTTTTGGTGAGTATGGTGAGTGCCTTGCCCGTGCTGGCTGGAGAGGCGACACCGAAGAAATGGCGGATACTCTATGTAGAAGGTGGTCCCTATACAAACTATCAGCAGTTGCTTGCCGGGACAGCCAGAGGGTTGGCACGGCTTGGCTTGATTGCCAATGGTAATGTTGCCATCCCTGCAGAAACGGAAAGTTCTCGGGAAATGTGGGAATGGCTGTCAAAGAATGCCGGAGGAAATCGTATCGAATTTCTTCGGGATGGTTACTATTCTGCCAATTGGGATTCTTCCGAGAGGGAACGTACCAAAGAGGCTATTCTAAAACGTATCCAGGAAAAAAAGGATGTGGATATGATTTGGGCCTTCGGAACATGGAGCGGTCTGGATATGGCCGGAAGTGTGAAGAATATTCCTATCTTTTCCATGTCTGTATCGGATGCTGTAGGCGCAGGAATTGCCCGTTCGTGGGAAGATTCTGGTCAGGACAATCTGCACGCACAGGTGGAACCGGGGCGCTACAAAAGGCAGATTGCCGTATTCCATGAGGTGTTCAAGTTCAAGAGGCTGGGTATCCCATACGAGGATACGCCGGAAGGACGCAGTACCTGCGCCATGGATGAGATTGAGGCTGCTGCCGACGAGCTGGGAATCGAACTCGTCCGGTGTACTACACCTCTTGATCTGCCCGATCCCAATGAATCCTTCCAGAATTTGCAGCAGTGTGTCAAAACGTTGAGCACTTCTTCCGATGCCATCTATCTGACATTAAGTTCCGGCATTCAGGGAGAGCGTATGGTCGAGTTGCTGCAGCCCATCATAGATGCCGGAATCCCGTCCTTTTCACAGGGAGGGCCAAATGAGGTCAAACTCGGGGTACTTATGAGTCTGGCTCAGGCCAGTTTTCTCGACTGGGGACAGTTTGAGGCCGATTGCATGGCCAAGGTCATCAATGGAGAAAAGCCAAGAAATGTCAATCAGATATTTGAACCCGCACTGGGCCTCGCCATCAATCTGAAGATGGCCATGCTGATTGGCTGGAATCCTCCACTGGAAATTCTCGCCGCCGTTGATGAAATCTATCAGCAGATTCAGAATGCCCAATGAAGTCAGTTGAGCTGCAAGGAAGAAAAAACTGGTTGCTGGCCGGAGGTATTGCGGCGCTGCTTTGTGCCCAATGTCTGTACGGGGCACTCGTCCTGTCTGCACTTTATAAGCAGTATCGTGAACCGGCGCTGATTGTTCAGGGACTCCTGTGCGAGAATATTGCCGACCATCTCAGCCGTCTGGTCCGTTTTGGCAAGACGCTTCGGGTGCAGACGCTTGAACATTTCCTTGATCCCTATCATAGCAGAACCAATGCTGAGAATATCGTCATTACCGACAGCTCAGGAACCGTTCTTGCTGCATGGACTCCTCCCGGAAGGAGATTTCCCATACCAGAAAAAAGCAAGGTCCTGTATAATTCCGTTCGTGAATTTCCCGATGACAGATATATCTGGTTGACCCATGACGTCCGGGATCGCAAGAATACGATTGTTGGACATGTTCTGCTTGCTGTAGATAAGGAACAGTTGTCCGCTTCGCTTTGGGATACAGCCAGAAGCCAGCTGCAGCTCTTCCTGTCCATTACGGTGGGAGCCTGTCTGCTGCTTGTAGCCTTATTCTATCTTGTTGTGCGTCCGTCTTCGAAGGGAAAATCCGGGACAGAGAGCGGGGTTTCGCGTCTCCGTCTGTATGGCTGTCTGATTTTGCCTTTGGTACTCGGGCAGCTGTTTTTCATGTTTCTGTTGCGAGCCCCCCTTCACGATGTGTACGAACAGGAAATGCAGCATGTGGGACATCAGCTGGGGCGACAGCTGGCGTGGGATCTTGAACGTCTTGTCCGGCTTGGACTCCCTGTGGCTCAGCTTCCTCCTGTGGAGGATCATCTCAGTCACCTGCAACGTTCCCTCTTTCAGACAAAGGGAATGGCCATCTTTACCAATTACGGAACACTCCAGGGAGCTGCCAATGCCGAAGGTCCATTGGATGCTGTTCAGTGGGGAAAGGCCGCAGAGCAGGCCTTCGTGGCCAAAACCAGAGTTCACGATACTGAATTTGAAGCTCGGGGAACAGGCGTTGATGGCGGGGGTGAAGTGGTCATACTCATGTCACCATCCGTTATCGATACCAACCTCTGGACCATCACGCTCGATACTCTGACCATGACAGTGGTTGCTGTTCTGTTCCTGATGGAACTCATCATGCTGCTGCTCATGCGCGGACACGGAAAAGGAGCTGATCTGGCAGAGAAAAGCATTTCTCCCCAGTTCATGCGGCCAATCATTTTTGTCTGTCTGTTTGCTACC
>CAMLXE010000310.1 GCA_946490455.1 uncultured Desulfovibrio sp.
CGGCGGCCCGGACCTATTTCGGCAAGCATGCCAAGGACCTTACGCTTGCCGAGTGCGCTCTGATTGCCGGTCTTCCGCAGGCTCCCTCCCGTTACAATCCCTATCTGAACAAGGAAGCGGCCATTGGTCGTCAGCACTATGTACTGCGGCGTCTGCGCGAGCTGAGCTGGATTACCGAGGCGGAATATGATGAAGCCATGCGGCAGCCGCTGGTTTTCCGCAGCATGTCGCCTGACATCGGCAAGGAAGGCGGCTGGTATCTTGAAGAGGTGCGCCGGCAGCTGATTGCGCTTTTCAGTGAAGAAAATGCCAAAGCCATGGGGCTGAATCTGCCTCTGTATGGCGAAGAGGCCATCTATCAGCTTGGCCTCACCGTGCAGACGGCGATGGATCCCAAGGAGCAGCTGGCTGCCGATACCGCACTGCGCGAGGGGCTGGAACGGCTTGACCGCCTGCATGGCTGGCATGGTCCGGTTGAGCATATCCCGGCGGAAAAGCTGGAGCAGCGTCTTGCTGCCGCGGAATTTGATCCGCTGGACCTCCTGAACGGGGCGTGGCGAAAGGCCATTGTCACCAAAGTTACGGCCAAGGGTGTTGAAGTCCGGCTGGGGCAGTATTCCGGCTTCATTGACGCCAAGAACATGAAGTGGGTCCAGCGTTCGGGCAAGGCCCTGAACAGGATCTTCAGCATCGGCGATGTCATCTGGGTTTCCGGACTCGGCACGGGCAAGGGCGCCAGCTACGATCCCGCTTCTGTCACGCTGGACAGGCCCATTCCGCTCATGCTGGAGAGCGTTCCGGAACTTCAGGGCGCGCTTGTCTCCATCGAACCGCAGACGGGCGATGTGGTTGCCATGTGCGGCGGCTACAGCGCACAGAGCAGCCAGTTCAACAGAGCCACACAGGCCAGACGGCAGCCAGGCTCCTCCTTCAAGCCCATTGTCTATTCGGCCGCACTGGACAAGGGATTCACGCCCGCCAGCGTGATTCTCGATGCGCCGGTCGTGCAGTTCATGGACAGCGGCGATGTGTGGCGTCCCGCCAACTACGAAAAGGGCTTCAAGGGTCCCATTCTGCTGCGGACGGCGCTGGCCCTGTCCAGAAACCTCTGCACCATCCGGGTGGCCCAGCAGATTGGCGTTCCTTCCGTAATCGAACGGGCCAGGGATCTGGAACTGGAAGGCGATTTCCCGGAAGTGCTGCCCATCAGTCTGGGCGCTGTCGAAGTGACGCCGCTCAATCTGACGCAGGCCTACACCGCCTTTGCCAACGGCGGCATGGTCAGCAAGGCCCGATTCATCATTTCGGTCAGGAACTTCTGGGGTGAAGTCCTCTACGAATCGCAGCCGGACCTCAGAGACGCCATCTCGCCCCAGAACGCCTACCTCATGGCCTCCATGCTCAAGGATGTGGTCACTTCCGGAACCGGAGGAAAGGCCGCTGTCCTCGGGCGTCCCGTGGGCGGCAAGACTGGAACGTCCAATGAAGAAAAGGACGCCTGGTTTATCGGCATCACCCCCTATCTGGTGACCGGCGTCTATGTGGGCTACGATCAGGCCAGAAGCATGGGCCGAATGGGAAGCGGCAGCTCGTCCGCACTCCCCATCTTCGTGGACTACGCCAAGGCCGTCTTCCCGGCCTATCCGCCCGACGACTTCACCGTTCCCGACGGCATTACCTTCGCGGTGGTGGACAAGACAACCGGACACCTCGCCGGACCCGGTTCGGCAGGCACGCTCCGTCTCCCCTTCTATTCCGGAACGGAACCCGGAGCCAGCAACTCCGAAGACGTCGTTTCGGGCGTCAACAGAAGAGGCGAGGATCTGCTCAAACAGTTCTAGCCGCTCGGACGAAACGCTCGCCGGCATCCCCGGGAGGGACGGCAGCATCCCGCAATCCGCATCGAAACGGGCTGACATGATCGCATGTCGGCCCGTTTTTCATGGGGAAAGGAGGGATGCCCGTCGGAAGGGGAGAGCCGAGGGGGGAGAGGGATTGGCCGGATCGAGCTGGTGCGGTTTTGGGAATGAACTGCGCGGGCTGATCCTCCTGAGGAGGGAGTCGCGGCGGATCTGGTGCGGTTTTGGGAAGGGGGGCCGGTGCGGGAAGGCCGGGAGCAGGACTTCCCTTATACAGTCGCGGCCGGGACCTGACTCAGGCGTCTGGCTTTTGGGGATGGCAAAAACTGGGGCGGGCATGGCTTCTGCCGCGTGCTGTCCGAAACCTCTGCTGCCCGAAACCTCCTGCAATTCGCGAATGGTTGGGGCTGTGTGAGCTGATGGAGCCGGGCCGGGAGCCGGTCGGGTCGGGGAGCAGGCCGGGAGGGTGCTGAAAACGGCTCGGGCAGGGCGCAGGGCACGCTTGGGAGCCGGTCGGTTTCCCGGTGCGGACTTCTGGACTTTGTGCGTCCGGTCGGGAGCTGAGGGGGAACATTTGGGGGGACGAGCTGGCGCTGTGGCCGGAGCTTCGGGGGCAGAGGCGGGAACGCCGGGACTTCGTGGGGCGCGAGCAGGGAAGTGGGTCGCGGCGGGTCGGGGAGTGGAAGCCGGGCCGGGGAGCCGGTCGGGAGGGTGCTGAAAACGGCTCGGGCAGGGCGCAGGGCACGCTTGGGAGTCGGTCGGTTTCCCCGGTGCGGACTTCTGGACTTTGTGCGTCCGGACTTCGTGCGTCCGGTATGGGAGCCGAGGCGAAAAATGACTCGAAAGCCGGTGCCGGGGACTTCGGGCATGCAGGGAGGCGCACG
>CAMLXE010000311.1 GCA_946490455.1 uncultured Desulfovibrio sp.
TTCCCTCAGCGGCTTATTCCTTCTCTTCTCATCTGCCTCTCTCCACGTTTCATGGCATTGCGCATGCCAACACTTTTCCCCGCTCCGTACGCGTTCTGTCTTTCTTGACGTTGTGACTGTGGCGTACGGCATCCGGTATCTGTGACAGTGTGCTGGAATTGGTACTGTCTGATTTGTTTGTCTCCCTTTTACGAAAGTACGGCCGGATATGATGCGAAATCCTGAAAGCTGATGGACCCCGCGATGGATTTCACCATGAAAATGGAAAAGAGTGGTCAGACGAGAATAGACGTATGATTCAATAGGTCGCTGGTCATGTTAGGCTTTGTTTTCAGCCCTGTCGGTGAATCAGGGGTTGGGTTAGTTCTGTACTCCCTGGAAGAGTTGAAATCAGAGAAGCGTTGTCGGCTGAGGAAAATCGCTGGAGCTTGTTCTTGTCTGCTTCCTCGGCTACAGTTTGGCTCGTTGTCCATCTTATACATGCGATAAGGAGAGAAAGAGGACATGAAGGCGGATGAAGGTGCAATTGGCATTCTTGGCGGAGTTGGTCCCTATGCGGGGCTGGATCTCATGCGCAAGATCTTTAATATGACAGAGGCCCATAGCGATCAGGAACATCTTCCGGTCATTCAGTTTTCTTTGTCCGGAAAGATCATAGACCGTACCCGGTTCCTGTTGGGCGATACTGAGGAAAATCCTGGGGAAGCCATTGGTGAGATTATGGTACGTCTGGCACGCGCGGGCGCTACTGTGATTGGCGTTCCCTGTAATACGGCGCATAGCCCACGAATCATGGATGTGGCTCTTGCCCGTTTGCAGAAGGAAGCTCCTGAGGTTCGGTTTGTACATATGATTGATGCCGTGATGACGGCAATTCATGAAATGCTGCCCGCAGCCAGACGGATTGGCGTACTCAGTACCAAGGGAACATACGCCACAGGTCTCTATCAGGACGCACTTGCCAAGGCTGGTTTTTCTGCGGTGTTTCCAGATGCCGATGGGCGGGATCGGGTTCAGGAAGCCATCAGCAATTCGCAGTATGGCATTAAGGCACAGTCCAATCCGGTTAGCCCCGAAGCCAGAAATATCTTGTCTGATGAGGCCAAAAAACTGGTGGAACAGGGGGCAGAGGGCATTATTCTTGGATGTACGGAAATCCCTCTTGCTCTCACGGAAAAGAGCCTGCACGGAGTGCCTCTGATCGATGCCACCAATATTTTGGCGCGTGCGCTGATTCTGGCTTTTGCTCCTGAAAAGCTGAAACGTTCCTGAACCTGTTCACATATTGTCCAGTGCTGGGGCAACATCAGCATCGCTGGTTGAGCCAGATAGCCGAGACTAGAAAAGACCGTCCGAAGGGCGGTCTTTTCTGTTTGGGTATATGAAGGAGGGATAGTTGTTATGCCTTCAGAAGAATATTGTCGATCAGTCTGGCCTTGCCAACTCTGATGGCCACTGCACACAGAGCTGTGTCGGTAATGGTGGTGATGGGGGTCAGGCGTTCCGGATGAACAATGGAAATGTAATCTTCTTCCCCACAGGGCAGGTGTTCCTTCAGGTAAGCCCGAATACCATCAACGATGCGTGCAGAATCATGTTCGCCATGCGCTACGGATTCGGCAGCCGCGACAAGGCTGTTATGGATCTGCGGAGCCTGGGCCCGTTCTTCTGGAGTCAGATAGACGTTCCGGGAGCTGAGCGCCAATCCATCAGCTTCGCGAACAATGGGCTGACCAACAAGCTTGATGGGAACATTGAGATCGCGAACCATCCGCTTGAGGATGGCCAGCTGCTGCCAGTCCTTTTCACCAAATACGGCAATTTGGGCCTGAGTCAGCATGAAGAGCTTCAGAACAACAGTACAGACACCCCGGAAGTGAATAGGACGCGTTACCCCGCACAGAGTACTGGCCAGTTCGGGTACTTCAACCCATGTGGCATGATCCGCTTCATACATTTGCGCCGGTGCCGGTGCGTACAGAACATCACCGCCCAATTCGCGTACCAGAGCGGAATCCCGTTCAAAGTCACGAGGATAGGCTTCAAGGTCTTCATTGGGACCAAACTGGGTTGGGTTGACGAACAGACTGACCACAACCTTGTCCGCAACGGAGCGGGCATATCTGATCAGGCTGGCGTGTCCTTCATGATAGTAGCCCATGGTGGGTACCAGAGCTACAGTCAGTCCCTGACGCCGCCATCCAAGACAGAGCGTCTGGAGAGCGGATGGCTCATGAATCACTTGCATGAGAAAGTATCCTTTGAAAGGAGGTTGAAGGTTAGGGGCCAGCGTACCGCCGGTCCGGATTATTTCTGGAAAAGGCCTGTCTGAGCCAGTTCGGCTTCAAGCCTTTCGCGTTCTTCGGGTTTCATGGTGAAGCTATGTGCCTCTGTGGGGAATGTACCCTCTCTGACCTCTTCGGCATACTCGCGGATGGCCTTTTCCATAATGGAGCCCACTTCGGCGAAACGCTTGACGAAACGAGGGGTGAAATCGGAATACATACCCAGCATGTCGTGAAAGACAAGAACCTGACCATCGCAGCCGGCACCTGCTCCAATGCCGATGGTAGGGATGGAGAGCCTGGCCGTAATGGCCGTGGCCAGTGGTGCTGGAATGGCTTCCAGCGTGATGGCAAAGCAGCCGGCTTCTTCAAGAGATTTTGCCTCTTCAAGCAGTGCCTGAGCTGCTTCAGCGCTTTTCCCCTGCACCTTGAAGCCGCCAAGCTGGGCA
>CAMLXE010000312.1 GCA_946490455.1 uncultured Desulfovibrio sp.
GTCCCGGTTCCGGGAAAAATCGGAAAATAAAATAGTGCCGACCTGTTTCGGGTTCAAGAGAACTGCCAAAGAAGCTGCGGAAGCTTTGCCGCCATTCCACGGCTGGCTTTTGCGGCTCTTCAGATACGCCGTAATCCTTGTCGAGATCGGATGAAAGCCTGAGCGCCATGGCCGCCACATGGCGGCAGACTCCCATGAAAACCTCATGGCAGTTGCAGGTATGGGTAATCTGGGAGTCGGCAAGGTTGATGAGCAGGTGAGGTGCATAGTTCTGAAAGTCCTCCCCCTGCACGATACCTTCCACATCCCAGGCATCTCCATCCTTGCGGATGGAGAGCTTGTGTACCCCTCCACCAGAAAGAATTTCCTGACCGGTGTCTTTGATATACTCGGGAATAGAGTCCTTCAGAAAACCCTGGACAAGGGCATGCGCTGCGCTTTCCTCACGAACATTCATGCGGAGATTCCTTTATGCGTCTGTCGTTATGCTGTGTGAATGGAAAATAGTGCTCAAATTGGGTTCCGGAGCCCTTCAGGGAATCTCTGAGAACTCCGGATAGTGATCAAAACTCGCCAGCAGACAATCTGTTTTGTGATAAAAACGAACATACCTGCCACCGAATGGATGGCAAGTTACTATTGTACCGTCATAAGCCAAGAATCAGATGTTTTCAAGGGAAATCGAGTATGCTATGGATAATTTCACACCTGAAGCGTGAGAAAGTCGGATGAAAATAAAAAATATACTGTTTTTACTATGCTGTATTGCAACTGTTGGAATAGGAGGTCTCTCTGGATGTGAAGAAGTTCCAGATGAGAACAAGGCGGGGAAAGGGTTCCCGGTACAGCTCTCAGAAGAGGAATTGAAAACGCCGGTTCAGGGGGGACGGATTTTGATGGGTTCCATCGGCGAACCGTCAAATCTCATTCCCTATATGGCTTCCGACAGTGCCTCAGCGGAAATAACAGATCTGCTGTTCGTCGCCCCTCTAAAGTACGACAAGGACTTGAACATAGTACCGTGGGCAGCAGCGTCTTATGAAGTCCTTGAGGGTGGTCGATTGTTGCGTTTTGTACTGCGCGATGACATCCTTTGGGAGGATGGAGAACCTTTGACTGCGGATGATGTTGAATTTACATATGAATTGATGATCAATCCCGATACGCCTACGGCCTATGCCGAAAATTTTCTGGCAATCAGCTCATTCCGCAAAACAGGGCGTCTTTCCTTTGAGGTGCGCTATGAGAAACCCTTTGCACGATCGCTCATGACCTGGATGGGGGCCATTCTGCCCAGACATGCTCTGGAAGGAAAGCCTCTCATCAATTCGCCGCTGGCCAGAAAGCCCATTGGGGCCGGCCCCTATCGTCTGACTGCGTGGGAGCCGGGGGCAAAACTGGTTTTGACGGCTTCCGATACCTATTTTGAGGGGCGCCCCTATCTGGATGAGGTCGTGTATCGTATCATTCCAGACCCCTCAACCATGTTTCTGGAACTGAAGGCTGGAAAGCTGGACATGATGTCCCTGTCGCCCCAGCAGTATCTGAGACAGACAGAAGGAGAAAGATGGTCAAGGGATTGGAGAAAATACAAGTATCTCTCCTTTGGCTATACCTTTCTTGGTTTCAATCTTCGGCATCCCTTTTTTGAAGACGTCCGGGTCAGACGGGCTCTTTCCATGGGAATCGACAGACAGGCGCTTATTGACGGCGTGCTGTGGGGACTTGGCGTTCCTACTGTTGGGCCATATAAGCCTGGAACCTGGGCCTATAACGACAGGCTGACTCCGGTAGAGCAGAACGTTGCCGAAGCAAGACGTCTTCTGGCCGAAGCCGGGTGGACGGAAGAAAACGAAGACGGTATCCTTGTAAGGGATGGAAAGCCGTTTTCCTTTACCATTCTGGTAAATCAGGGCAATGACCAGCGTATCAAGTCGGCTGTCATTATTCAGAATCAGTTCCGCAAGATTGGCGTTGATGTCCAGATCCGTACGGTAGAGTGGGCAGCCTTTATCACGGAATTTGTGAACAAGGGAAGGTTTGATGCCGTGATCCTTGGCTGGAACATTCTTCAGGACCCGGATCTCTTTGAAGTCTGGCATTCGTCAAGTGCCCGGCCAGGCGGACTGAACTTTACCGGATATCAGAATGCAAATGTGGATGCGCTTCTGGAAGAGGCGAGAACCACGACAGACCAGAAACGGAGAAAGGAACTTTACGACCGTTTTCAGGAAATTCTTGACGAAGAGCAGCCATATTGCTTCCTGTATGTTCCATACTCTCTGCCCATTGTTCAGGCACGTTTTCAGGGAATAAAGCCTGCTCTGAGCGGAATCATGTACAATTTCGACAGATGGTGGATTCCGAAAAGGTTCCAGCGATATCATGTTCAACCATAATGCCGGCAGAGCTGTCCGTATTTGTCTCATCGTTTCAATCTTTTCAGGATCAAATGTATGAATACCGAACATACCACAGACGCTTCGACTTCTCAGCTTCCGCTTCCGATGCAGAATATCCTCAACAGGCTTGCGGCCAATTCCACTGAAGCCGAACAGGCCATGGTCCGTAAGGCCTATGCCTATGCTGCCGCAGCTCATGCCGGACAGAAACGTCTTTCGGGAGAACCCTATCTTTCTCATCCTCTTGCCGTTGCCGAGATTCTTGCTGAAATCGGTTTTGACGCGCATGCCGTTGCTGCCGGTCGAAAGGTACCGAGGAGGAGTTGC
>CAMLXE010000313.1 GCA_946490455.1 uncultured Desulfovibrio sp.
TTTTACGGATGGCCTGACTTTCATGACAAGTCTCTCCACAGGTTTCCTCGGCAGTACAAATCACTGCCGGAACAGGAAGCCTTAGCTCTTTTTTTTCATACTGTCAATGCACTGTGTCCCCTTCAGGGGCGATCGAGTATCTCCGGTCCACCCGGCAGAATGGCGACACAATGCTCAAAATGGGCGGCGAGACTCCTGTCTCGGGTCACGGCCGACCATTCGTCGTCCAAGATTTCCACTTCCGGTGTTCCCACCGTAATCATGGGCTCAATACACAGTACCATGCCGGTCTTGAGCGGTAAAACCTTCGTGGGGATGACGAAGTTGGGAACTTCCGGCTTTTCGTGCAACGTGGAACCAATGCCGTGCCCCACAAAACGTCTTACCACATGGAACCCAGCGCCTTCGGCGTGTCTCTGGACAGCACCTGCGATATCGTTGAGTTCATTTCCGTCCCTTGCCTCGGCCCCCGCCAGAGCAAGACTCTCTTCCGTCACCCGCAGCAGGCGGGCCGCCTCGGGAGAAACCTCTCCCACGGCGAAGGTACGGGCCGCATCTCCATAAAATCCCTGGTAGATGGTTCCAACATCAAAGCTGACAATGTCACCTTCCTTGAGGATCACATCTTCGGAGGGAAATCCGTGTACGATGACTTCATTCACCGAACAGCAAAGGGCATACGGGTAACCGTACATCCCCTGGAAACCGGGCTTCACCTTGAATTCGCGACACATCTTCTGGACGATTTCCTCAAAATACATGGTAGGGAGACCGGGACGCACCTGTCTGCCCAACTCGTCCAAAATCATCGCGACCATTCTGTTAGCTTCACGCAGAAGGCCGATTTCCCTCTCGTTCTTGAGGAAAACGCCGCGGTACTTCTTCACGCTCTAGCTCCGTCCCCGAATTCGAGTCTTTCCCATGAGACCTTCATACTGACGCGAGATGAGATGCGACTCAACCTGCGACATGAAGTCCATTGCAACCCCAACCAAAATGAGGATGCTGGTACCGCCGAAATAGAACGGTACGTTGAATTCGGCAATCAGCGCCATGGGAAGGACGGAAATTACCGAAATATAGATGCCGCCCCACAAGGTCAGGCGGGTCAGGACACCGTCCAGATATTCCTGTGTCTTTTCGCCAGGTCTGATTCCTGGGATAAATCCTCCCGCCTTCTTCAGATTTTCGGCAACATCCTTGGGATCAAAGATGATTGCCGTATAGAAAAAGCAGAAGAAGAAAATCAGCGCAACGAAAATGACATTATAGAGAATCGTCGACGGCGAGAACCACGAAGCTGCGGTTTTCAGCCAATCTGCAATCTCGAAATTGGCCATGGTTGCAGGGAACAGAAGCAGGCTTGATGCAAAAATGGGCGGAATGACACCGGCCGTATTCACACGCAAAGGCAAATGGGTCGACTGCCCACCATACATTTTGCGTCCGACCTGCCGCTTGGCGTACTGGATGGGAATCCTACGCTGGGCACGTTCCACAAATACAACACCAACCAGTACAGCAGCCATGAAGATCACAAGGGCGATGGCAACAAAAACACTCATGTCTCCGAGCTTGAGCAGCTCGAAGGAATGGGCAATGGCGCGGGGAATACCCACAACGATACCGGAAAAGATGATCAACGAAATACCGTTGCCAATTCCCTTTTCCGTAATCTGTTCGCCAAGCCACATGATGAGGACCGTGCCTGCCGTCAGGGTCAGCATGGTCATGATCCGGAAGGACCAGCCGGGTTCAAGAACGACGGGCAGGCCACCGGGGCTGTACATGGTTTCAAGACCAACAGCAATCCCAAATCCCTGAACGAGGGTGATAAGGACGGTACCATAGCGCGTGTACTGGGTGATTTTACGGCGACCTGCCGCTCCCTCTTCCTTGGCCATGCGCTTCAGTTCCGGACTGACCACCTGCAGGAGTTGGAGAATAATGGAGGCCGAAATGTACGGCATGATCCCAAGCGCGAATACGGAAACATTCCGCAGGCCGCCACCGGAAAACATGTCGAACAGACCAAACAGGGTGCCTGCCGCGCTGGCAAAGAAGTGGGCGAGGGCCCCTGCGTCAACGCCCGGAACCGGGATATGCACCCCGATCCGGTACGCGCACAGAAGGCCCAATGTCCACAGCAATTTGGTGCGCAGTTCAGGCGAACGGGCAAGGTTATCCGCACCACCGAGAGCCACGGTTCACCTACCCTTCCAGACCCTGGGCTTCCAGTTCTCTGGCTTCACCACCAGCGGCACGGATCTTTTCCGCAGCCGACTGGCTGAACTTGTGGGCCTCGATCTTCAGAGCCACAGACAGTTCACCTTCGCCGAGAATCTTTACCGGAGCGCCGTAGGCACACAGGCCCCGATCATAGATATCGTCAAGCGTAATCTCGGTCTTGCCTTCAAAGGCAGCCATGAGGCGATCAAGATTGATGACCTCATATTCCACCTTGAAGGGGTAATTCTTGAAACCACGCTTGGGAAGACGCCGCTGGAGAGGCATCTGGCCGCCCTCGAAACCAGGACGGATGTTGCCGCCGGAGCGGGCTTTCTGTCCCTTGTTACCCTTACCGGACGTGCAGCCCAAGCCGGAACCGGCGCCGCGACCCACGCGCTTGCGGGTCTTGCGCTCCTCTGCAAAAGGATAGAGTTCGTTCAGATTCATGCTTTGGCAACCTCAACAACCAGGTGGGACAC
>CAMLXE010000314.1 GCA_946490455.1 uncultured Desulfovibrio sp.
GTCATCCCTGTGGATGGTGGCTGGACTGCACGCTGATTGCATGCAATTTTCCGGCAATTCGGACATTCCCTGCAAAAGGGGAGATGACTGTCCTCTCCAGAATCAGAAAACAAGAAGGCCGATGCACGAATATCAGCTCAAGAATCGGGGATATGGGAAGGTGCAAAAATGAGATTGAGGCTCGCAACTCCGGAGGATCTCGAGAGAATTGCCCTTGTTGAAAGCCTGTGCTTTCCAGAGAGCGAAGCCGCAACAAAGGCCATCTTTCAGGACAGACTGAACAGATACCCCCGGCATTTCTGGCTTCTGGAGGATGAGGAGACTCTTGTTGGCTTCATCAATGGAATGACAACGGATTCTGAACATCTGCTGGATGTCATGTACACGCATGCCGACCTTCATGACGAGAATGGAAAATGGCAGATGATCTTTGGTCTTGATGTTATTCCGGAGTACAGGAAACGGGGATGCGCAGGCATTCTTCTGCGCCGGATGATTGCTGATGCACGGGAGCAGGGTAGACAGGGACTCGTTTTGACCTGCAAGGAATCACTTGTTGCCTGCTATGCCAGATTCGGATTCAGGGATGAGGGCATCTCGGATTCTGAACATGGTGGCGTCACATGGCATGAAATGAGACTGCGTTTCCTGCCGGTTTGAAGAAATCGGTATGTGAGGCATGGTTCTCCTGGGAAAAGAAAGCTGTTGCAGACTGCCGGAGAATTTTTTCAGGTCATGCGGATATGCTGTTCAAGGTAACGGATGAATGGTATCCGAGATGAAGAAGGTCAAAAAATTCTGATGGTCATGTGGGGCAAACTTTTTCCCGGAGAATCCCACCGCCGGGAAAGAGTGGAATAGCAAGCCTCTCAACCGTCAGAAACGGCAGAATGCGTATCGGATCGTCAACAGGCACAGTGTCTGGCAGAATTATGGGGAATGATATGATAGCACAACGAGTTCGTGGTATTACACCATTTTTGGCAATGGAGGTTCTGGAACGCGCACAGAAGCTTGAGCGCGAGGGTGCCTCCATTATTCATCTGGAACTTGGAGAACCTGATTTCGATACACCAGCCTGTGTTCGAGATGCCGCGGTGTCCGCTCTGCATGCAGGATGGACTCACTATACGCATTCACTCGGTGATGTTGACTTGCGAGAGGCCATCTGTGGTTTTTACAGGCGGCGTTATGGTGTGACCGTTCAGCCGGAGCAGGTCCTTGTTTTTCCCGGTTCTTCGCCTGCCATGATGATGCTGTTTTCTGCCCTGCTTGATCCGGGAGACGAAGTCATTCTCTCCAATCCCGGTTATGCCTGCTACCCGAATTTCGTACGCTACGCGGGAGGTGTCCCTGTCTGGGCACTGACGCATGAGGAAGATGGATTCCAGTTCCGTCCTGAAGATGTTGCCGGGAAGGTCACGCCACAGACCAGGGCCATACTTGTCAATTCCCCCTGTAATCCCACAGGAATTGTACTTGAGCCTGAGCGCATGCGTACGCTTGCAGGTCTTGGACCGCTCATCATATCCGATGAAATCTATCATGGACTGACCTACGGTGATGCCGAGGAACACTGTATTCTTGAATATACGGACAATGCTGTCGTTATCGGAGGCTTTTCCAAGGCATTTGCCATGACAGGGTGGCGTCTTGGGTATCTGATTGTGCCTCCAAGCCTGAGTCGTCCCATGCAGGCGCTGATGCAGAATTTCTTCCTGTCCACCAATTCCGCCGTACAGCGGGCAGGGATTGCGGCGCTGAGCTGTGCGGAAGCTGATGTGGAACGGATGCATGCCATTTATGACGAGCGGCGTCGTTTCCTGCTCGGTGAACTGAAACGGCTGGGATTCCGGATTCCTGTAGAACCCATGGGCGCGTTTTATGTCCTGATCAACGCGCGCCATCTGGATACCAATTCACTGCGGCTCGCTTTTGATTTGCTGGAAAAGGCCCATATCGGCGTGACACCGGGCATTGACTTCGGAACCCAGACCGAGGGTTTCCTGCGTCTTTCCTATGCCAATTCGCTGGAAAATCTTGCCGAGGCCATGCGGCGGCTTGAAGCGTATATGGCCCGGATATAGGTAGGGCAGAGAACGTCGGTCAGAGCAGAACGTCGTTTGACTGTCAGGTATGGGGATTCCGGACGACGGTAGAACTCTGATGAGTCAGAGCAAGGGAATCGGGGGGAGGACCTGTTCCTGTTTCGTATCATGGAGGAGGGGCTGTCGTGCGGGCTGGCCTTGTGCAGAAGGCCGGCATACGGCAGCAGAATAGCTTTCCAATAATCCAGAGGAGTCATTCTATGAGAAATTTGAAAAAGGTCTTTCTTTCAGCGCTGGTTGCCGCTTTTGTAGCCGTACCGGCTCAGGCCGCCGACACATTGATGATGGCCACCACCACCAGTACACAGGATACGGGACTGCTGGAATTTCTGGCTCCAGTTTTTCAGGAAGAGACAGGTATTGAGCTGAAGTGGGTTGCTGTGGGAACTGGCAAGGCTCTGGAAATTGCCAAAAACTGTGATGCCGATGTTCTGCTGGTACACGCGCCTGAAGCGGAACTGGCCTTTGTCGAGGCCGGTCATGGCATTGATCGCCGGCAGGTAATGTACAATGATTTCGTTCTGGTCGGTCCAAAGAACGACCCGGCAGGCGTCAGGGGAAAGGATACCGCCACAGCTCTGAAGACCATTGC
>CAMLXE010000315.1 GCA_946490455.1 uncultured Desulfovibrio sp.
TCGGAAAAGGAGGCCGGACTGGTGGCACAGCTGCCCATCAAGCCCTTTGATGCGAAGAAGGCGGCAGGAATATGGAAAATTTCCGAAACGGAAGCTCGAAAGATTCTTGATGAACTGGCAAGTCGGGCCATTCTGCTTGATCTTGAGGTCATGGGAAAGCAGATGTACTGCCTCCCTCCACCAATGGCCGGTTTTTTTGAATTTTCCATGATGCGCGTACGCAAGGATATTGATCAGAAAGTCCTCAGTGAGCTGTTCCATCAGTATATCAATGTGGAAGAAGACTTCATCCGGGAACTGTTTGCCGTAGGTGATACGGGACTTGGCCGGATCTTTGTGCAGGAACCCATGATCGGCGAGGAGTATGAACTCCAGGTTCTGGATTATGAGCGGGCAACGCATGTCATTGATACTGCCAGTCATATCGGTATCAGCATGTGCTACTGTCGGCACAAGATGCAGCATCTGGGCAAGGCCTGTGATGCCCCCATGGATATCTGCATGACCTTCAATACCTCGGCGCGTTCCCTTATCAAGTACGGTCATGCCCGTGAAGTCAGTAAGGAAGAATGTCGGGATCTTCTGCAGCAGGCTTATGAGCATGGGCTTGTCCAGTTCGGAGAAAACAACCGCGAGGGCGTGAACTTTATCTGTAACTGCTGCGGTTGCTGCTGTGAGGCTCTTCTTGCCGTCAAACGTTTTGCGCTGACCAAAACCATTCATTCCAATTTTATTGTGGATCTGGAGCCTTCTGACTGTATTGGCTGCGGCAAATGCGCCAAAGCCTGTCCCGTGAATGTCCTGAGCCTGCCGGACAGAAAGACGCTTGCTCCCGGAGAACGGGGCAAGCCGGAAATCAAGGAAGATATGTGTCTGGGCTGTGGCGTATGCGTACGTGCCTGTCCTACGCATTCTCTGAAACTGATTCCGCGTCCTGAACGCATGATCACGCCGCTCAATACCTCGCATCGCGCTGTTCTCATGGCCGCAGAGCGGGGCTGTCTGCAGGAATTGATCTTTGACAATCAGGTCATGTTCAGCCACCGTCTGATGGCTGCTGTTCTTGGCGCCATTTTGAAACTGCCGCCGGTTGCCCGAAATCTGGCTCAGAAGCAGCTGCGGTCTCGTTATATTGAAAAGCTGATGGAGAGAATGTAGTTCTTCAGACACTACGCAGGACAGGCCCGTTAACAGGGCCTGTCCTGTATTGAAAAACAACAGACGATCAGCCGTGGTGCGTGGTGCTGTTCAGGCAGTACATGGGGAAATGCGTGCCTGTCAGATCGTTCGTGTTCTCCTGACGTCTGCTCTCGGCAGAGACGGACAGAATGGGAGGTGTTTGCTCCTTTCGCGTGGCGAGCCGTGTTCAGGGGGCTCGGCCATGCTTTTGTATATTCTGTCTTATTGAATGGAGACAATACGGTTGCACAACGGCAGCATGTCTTCTTGCAGTCCGGGTACGGACAGAACCGTCCCTCCCCATGTGGTAGGCCGCTGAATCTCCGTTACCGGAAACTCACCAGAAAGAGGGAGGAGGAGTTCTGTCTTCCGATATACTCTCTCTGCTATTGGCAGGCATCGTGGCGTTCAAAATACTCTGCCAGAGCTTCCCTTACCACGTCCACTTCCTTGCGCCGTTCTCTGAAGCAGTAGGTTCTGAGTCGTTCCGAGAGTTCCCAGGACAGCACATATTGCTTGCGAACGGGATGTTGTGCAAAAGCAGATTCCTTGTTTTGCACAGAACCTGTTTTATTGTTTTGTGTAAAACTGTAGTTATCCTCACCTGATCCTGATGACTGTTCTTCTCGGGTTTGTTCTGTTTTTCGAAACAGTTCGCTTGCCGAGTCGATAGCCTTTTTCTGTCCCCGTTGACCCAGTCCACCCATGACTATTTCCCTCTGGTTCGTTTGAGAAATTCCTTGGCAAGGGCTGCATAATCCACAGCTCCCATGCTGTTCTTCCTGTAGGTCTGAATATCCTTTCCGTCGCTGGGGGCTTCTGCCAGACTCACATTGTCGCGGATGCGGGTTCGGAACACGGTGTCGCCCCATTCCTTTTCAAGAACATCGGCCACATCTCTGTTCAGCCTTTTGCGACTGTCGAAAAAGGTCAGGACCAGACCTGTGATGTCCAGACTGGCATTCAGGTTTTCACGAACCATGTCCACAGTCTGGCGGATAAGAGCCAGACCGGCCAGTGCATGGTATTCCACCTGTACGGGGACCAGAAGTCCTGTAGCGGCTGAAAGGGCATTGACTGTCAGCAGTCCGAGAGAAGGGGGACAATCCACAAGAACATAATCATAGCGTGAAGACATGCCGGTAAGTGCCTTGCGAAACAGATTCTCTCTGCCCATGCGGCCGGCAAAGGCCAGTTCGGCGACGGAAAGATTGATATTGGCTGGCAGAAGATCCAGCCTGGGTTCCAGATGATGGAGCGTGTCTTCCAGCGCGGCATCTCCGGACAGCACCTGATAGACAGTCTGGTCCAGTCCTGCCGGATCGATACCGCAGGCGTCGGTAAGATTGCCCTGGGCGTCAAGATCCACCATCAGTACACGTTTTTTATGATTCCTTGCCAGAATCGTACCCAGATTCTGCGTTGTGGTCGTTTTGCCGACCCCGCCTTTCTGATTGGCGACGGCACAGATGTACATTGTTTGCC
>CAMLXE010000316.1 GCA_946490455.1 uncultured Desulfovibrio sp.
GGTTCGCACATCCGTGACGACAGTGCAGTGGGCTGGCAGATCTGTTTCCTGATGCGTTGCAATACAGTCGAGCTTTCGGCCTACTCCACGGGCAGCATGAAAGAGAAGAGTGTTATCGGTTCTGTCAAAGACAAAGGATAGGGGGACGCCATAAGGTTCTCCATCAGGATCAACAAGAGACAATACGGCATAGTCGGCGCGTTCCAGAATGGAAAGAGCCTCTTCCTGAGATGTTTGACGGTCGGAACGACGCATGGGATGCATGAGAGAACCTCCTGAATGGATGAGAGTATCCCAAAAAGTCGGACAGCTTGCATTTTTGGGACTTATTTGGCGCATACGGCTTGCATGGTCCTGTTCAGAATGGCAGGGTTCCACGGATAGTTCTTTTTGTCCACAGAAAACATTCGCAGGTGAATCTGTTTTTTTGACGTCAAAAAAGCCTGCTACGTCCATATGCCTCTCTCGAAGAAAGGTAAAAGAAAACCGCCCGAAGCGGGAAGCTCCGGGCGGTAACCAGTGAGGCGAGGAGGTATGTTACTTGGATTCGGTAAAGTCCGCATCGATGACATCGTCATCAGGCTTCTTGCCGCCAGCGGCTCCGGCAGCTCCAGGCTGGGCTCCGGCACCTTCGGCTCCGGGCTGACCCTGAGCCTGTGCATAAAGCTGTTCGGCCAGCTTATGGGAAGCCTGAGCCAGTTCTTCGGATGCCTTCTTGATGGCAGCCACATCTTCGCCTTCAATCAGCTTGCGCAGGGAGGCTATTTTCCCTTCGATATCGCTCTTGAGCGAAGCATCAAGCTTGTCACCGAGATCCTTGATGGATTTTTCAGTGCCGTAGATCAGACCGTCTGCCTGGTTACGGGCTTCAATCAGTTCCTGTTTCTTCTTGTCTTCGGAAGCATTGGCTTCGGCTTCCTTGACCAGCTTATCAATATCTTCCTTGGACAGACCGGAAGAAGCGGTGATCTGGATGGACTGTTCCTTGCCGGTTCCAAGATCCTTGGCAGATACGTTCACAATACCGTTTGCATCGATATTGAAGGTAACTTCAATCTGTGGCACGCCACGCGGTGCCGGCGGAATACCGGTCAGGTCAAAGCGGGCCAGCGTCATGTTGTCAGCGGCCATGGGACGTTCACCCTGCAGAACATGAATGGAGACAGAGGGCTGATTGTCCGCGGCTGTTGTGAAGGTCTGGCTCTTGCGGGTAGGAATGGTCGTGTTGCGATCAATCAGCTTGGTGAACACTCCGCCCATGGTTTCAATACCAAGGGAAAGCGGGGTTACGTCAAGCAGCAGCACATCCTTTACATCACCGGCAAGAATACCGCCCTGAATGGCAGCGCCCATGGCAACCACTTCGTCGGGGTTGACCGAACGGTTGGGGTCCTTACCGAAGAATTCGGCGACCTTTTTCTGCACAAGCGGCATACGGGTCATACCGCCAACGAGCAGAACTTCGTCAATATCGGAAGCCTTGAGATCCGCATCAGCCAGAGCCTTGCGGCAGGGTTCCATGGATTTTTCCACGAGATCCATAACCAGCTGTTCCAGTTTGGCTCTGGAGAGCTTGACCAGAAGATGCTTGGGGCCATTCTGGTCTGCCGTGATAAACGGCAGGTTGATTTCGGATTCCATGGAAGTGGAAAGTTCCTTCTTGGCTGCTTCGGCCGCATCCTTCAGACGCTGCAGAGCCATGCTGTCCTTGGACAGGTCGATACCCTGTTCCTTCTTGAATTCTTCTACCAGGTAATTGATGATACGCTGGTCGAAGTCTTCGCCACCGAGGAAGGTATCGCCGTTTGTAGCACGAACTTCTACAACATTGTCACCGACTTCAAGAATGGAGACATCGAACGTTCCACCACCAAGGTCGAAGACCACGATCTTTTCATTGGCCTTTTTGTCAAAGCCATAGGCCAGAGAAGCTGCAGTCGGTTCGTTGATGATACGCTTGACTTCCAGACCGGCAATCTGACCGGCATCCTTGGTGGCCTGACGCTGAGCGTCGTTAAAGTAGGCCGGAACGGTGATGACAGCTTCTGTCACAGGTTCTCCGAGGTAGGCTTCGGCATCTGCCTTCAGCTTGCTCAGAATGGTCGCGGAAATTTCCTGCGGCGTATACCGATGACCATCTATTTCAACCATGGCGGCGCCATTGGGGCCAGCCACAATGGTATAGGGAGCATGTTCTTTCCAGTGTCTGACTTCTTCGGAGTCGGCCATGCGTCCCATAAGACGCTTGACAGCAAAAACAGTACGCTTGGCGTTGGTAACTGCCTGACGTTTTGCAGCATCACCTACCAGACGTTCCTTATCGGTAAATGCAACAACAGATGGGGTGGTACGACCACCGTTGGGGTTGGTAATACACTTCGGGTCCTTACCTTCCATGACATAGACACAGCTATTGGTTGTGCCAAGGTCGATTCCTATAATTTTGCCCATGGTATATATCCTCCTCGCGGTCACACCTTGAAAGAGAGGTGATGATTTCGTGTTTGACTTGTAAATAAGGTCTCATGGAGGCTCGTCCAGAGGGGGGACTGTATATTTTTTGAGGACTTGGATAGATTCTATTTGGTTTTTTTAATAACATATTTATTTTTCAATAAGTTATATAAAATTTAATTTTAAGGGTAAATTTTAAAAAATTTTT
>CAMLXE010000317.1 GCA_946490455.1 uncultured Desulfovibrio sp.
ATCATGACCTATGAATGTATGAAGGCAGTCAGCCGACTTGATCCTCAGCCCCCTCTGCCTAACGTTCCTGGCCCCCAGTCACGTCGGATAACCCATGAGGAACAGGAACTGCTCTACGAAAAACTGCGGGAAACGCTGCTTGCCATTGACTACCTGAAAGGCGACAACCCGGACTATTTTTTGATGCCTGTACGCCGCTTTCTTGGCAAATCTGGTCTGCGTCGACATGAAATGGATATGCTTATGGGCATCTGTCGTCAGATCAACAACATGAAGTCTCAACGCTAACCAGCAGGAGGCGGCATCACACCGAACTACCATCCATATTGTGTGTTTTGAAATGAACCGACCAGATTTTTCAGACAGGGGACAAGGTTCAACGCCTTCCTCCCATGTTTCCTTTGTATTGCCCTTATTTTTCAGTTTTCAATGTGGACGATACAACTGAGGACAGGATCGGAATAACGTCAACCACGTGGCATAGTACCCAACAGTACGGGAATCATCAGGATGAGCCTGTTGGTAAAACTCCCCGCCCTGTTGCCCTAACAGAAAGTTTCAGTTTGGCAGATCAAAAAAATGCGAAAAGGGGAAGCAGACAGGCATCGATATAGGTAGGAGAGAAGAATCGACAAGAAATCTTCCTTCTACAAATCCATAACGCAGTCAACAGAAAAAGATCTGGCCAGGATCAGAAAACAATGTTGGGAGATTAACGCTTTTGACGGGAAATACCATATCGGGCGAGTTTCTTGACCACCGTGGAATGGTCCACACCAAGATGCCGTGCAGCCTCACGGCAGGACCCGTAGGTTCTGAGTGCATCAGTCCAAAAATTTTTCTCGAAGAGGTCACGCGCTTCGTGATATCTGATCGGTGGGAAGGTATCGCGTTCCTGCTCGGAGGAGAATCTGAGCATTTCCGGAAACAGGGTATCACCGCTGCCTGTAATGACAAGTCGTTCCATGACGTTTTCCAATTCCCGTACATTGCCGAGCCATTTCATCTGTTCAAGTTGTCTATAAAAGGCTGAGGATCCTTTCTTGTTTGTCCCGTGTTTGCGGTTGTATTTCTGAAGGAAATGATGCGCCAGCAGAATGATGTCCTGCGGACGTTCCCTCAACGGCGGAACCTGAAGACAAAGAACGTTGAGCCGATAGAAAAGGTCAATGCGGAATAGCTTGGCTTCTATCATTTTCTCAAGATCCTGATTGGTTGCAGCAATAATCCGAACATCCACGGTACGGACCGTATTACCGCCGAGTCGAAAGAACTCCCGGTGCTGAACGAACCTCAACAGCTTGATCTGAAGTGGCAACGGCATTTCACCTATCTCGTCAAGCAGAATGGATCCTCCTGCAGCCTGTTCCAGAAGTCCAACATGGCCCTCCTTTCGTGCACCCGTAAAAGCACCTCGCTCATAGCCGAACAATTCCGATTCAAGCAGTTGGGAAGGGATGGCTCCACAATTTATCTTGAGAAAGGGAGCATCACGACGTGCGCTGTACTTATGAACAAAATTGGCCACGACCTCCTTGCCTACTCCCGATTCCCCCAAAATAAGCAATGGGGCATCTACCTGAGCAAAACGCAGAGCCCGTTCCCGTAAGAGCTTCATTTGTGGACTGCGAAAAAGCAGACCTTCATCACCGATCTGCTGTGCTGTCAGCGTCTTCACGAGAGAGGAACAACGGTCAGCCTGGGCTCGGGATTCGTTCAGTTCGTCACGCAATTTCTGAATTTCCGTCATGTCGCGCACATTGGTCACGACCCGGATGATCCGGCCACGCTCATCACGCACAGGAGTACTGGTAATGACACTCGTACGTCCACTTGAATAGGTTTGGGTCAATGTTCCAATTTCTCTTCCCTCCAGGACCATGACCGTTCCAGATGGAGTGACAGTTCCCTCCCTGACCATATCATAGACATTCTTGCCGAGCAGTTCTTCCTTGGGGATACCGGTAATTCGCGAATAGCTGTTGCTCAGACGGATCAGCTTGCCCGTACCGTCCGCGACTACGATGCCATCATGGGAAGACTCGATAATGGCCTCAAGCTCCCCATTGGCATGGCGCAACTCTTCGATTGGCCGTCGCTTTGGAGCGTCATGGGACCAGACAAGCAGCAGCCTTTCCGTGCCCACCTCAACTGTCGTGGCTCGCATTCGGCCACGCCTAATCGAAATTTCCTTCTGGGGGCTTTCCTTTAGTCTGGCAAGGATGTTCTCAACCTTTAGACCTACTTCGTCCGCTTTCACGGCAGTCGGGTACACTTGTCTGCCCTGTAGGGAAAAAAGCCAGAAGTCGGGTCGGTTCCTGACCATGACACCTCCCGTGATTCCCCGAAATCAACAGTCAAAGAAAACGGTTCCTTCCTTTCGGGAATGCAAGTGGCGGGTACGCCACCACATGACTTCCATAAACTTCGGGGAAAACATATCGGATATGAACAAGATAGTTTGTTCAGTATTATCGAATCAAAAAAATTTATGCAACATGAGGTCTCACAGGCCGATATGACAATGTCGCTGAAACGTGCCTGCTCTAACATGCCTCAATGGCTTCTGTTTTTGCGTGTGCCTGTGACAAAAAAGAAAAAAATCACCAGTAAAGAAAAAAATCACCGCACTATTTTTTTCTTAATTCTTTTCTTTT
>CAMLXE010000318.1 GCA_946490455.1 uncultured Desulfovibrio sp.
TTTCACCGCTGTTTCCACCAAAAGATATTCCAGTGGAAGTTGTTGCAGGTTACCGAAAAAATCATGCCGGTGCAACCGCAATACCGATTTCCATGATAGCTTTTGGGGACAAAACATTTGGAATTGGACAGAAATGGAGGATGATATCACTGTCCACGACAGAATTTTGCAGAAATTGCTTTCTCCTGCAAAAATATTGCCTGTTTCCCTTTCTGCAACAGCGAAAGCGAAAAGAGAAATCTCCGGGCAGAAAATGTTCTTCCCGTCCGGAGATTTTCGTTTTGGAAAAATGGGCAGGATTATTGTATCGGTTGCGCTTTGAGAACCAGAAGCGGTTCATCCCCATTCAAAAGCTCCAGCTGGTCCTTTTGGGCATTGGCAAAACGCCAGTTCGTTGTGCTGGCAAGTGCTCTGGCAAAGGCTCTTGCCTGTTTGTCACCTGCCGGACACAGCATCATGGTTGATCCCATCTGCGAGAACTGAACCGAATGTTCCGTAAACTGGCAGGTCCCAATGAGTCTGTTGCAGCCGTCAGAACCAGAAAGGCGAATCATGCCTGTCGATTCCGGGGTGAAGATCAGGTGGGGAGCTGGCTGGTCCGGAAATTTCTGCACCGGTTCCCCGTGCAGTCTTGAAAGAACCCATTGCTTTTCCATGAGGTCTGTCGCGCTGGGGGAAGGCAGCGAGGAGCTGACTGGCTGTTCAGAAAGAACCCTGTGCAGCATCAGACGAACATTGGCATCTCCAGAATGGACAACAGCCGGTGCAGCGGTGGCAAAGAGAATTGCTCCATCTGCAAGAATGGAGGCTTCCAGTTCGTATGCTTCGGCCTGAGGAAGAATACCCGACAGTGTAAAGGCAACAGGAATCTGTCCCTGAATGACAAGGTCATGTTCTTTCACCGGTTCTCTGGAACCATCGGAAGTGACCTCATACAGAACAAGGTGCAGTTCAGCCTGCGGAGGCAGGGCCATACGTTCGCGGTAGGCTGCCGTTCCACTGATATGGGATTCCTGTGATGATACCAGCGATGAGGTGCAGCCAAGAGGCAGCAGAACAAAAATCGCAACAGCAAGAAAACGAAGTCGGGTCAGTAACGGGGTCATATGAAAATCCTTTGGGGCTGGACAGGCTGTACCGGCAGATTGGAGCCTGTCGTCTGGTGATTGAATCGTGAAAATGTACGGACATGGAACCGGCAGTCAGTGGAGATGTCATGCTTCCAGTTTCCAGCGATGGCTGCATGCTCGATAGACAAGAAGCAGCGCATTCAGGGGAATCAGATAGAGCGCGGCAATGAGTGCTTCATTGACGGCAAAGAACTGCATGCTGAGGATCAGAATCAGTACATTATTCATGGTTCCAAAGCCAATGAGAAAGGCAAGACGCTGTTTGCCGGGCATGCTGCGGGGGAGGCCCATGCCGGCGATCATCATGAGCAGACCAAGCAGAAGCGCTGCACCAAGGGCGTGCAGGACGAGGGAAGGGTCCTGATGGAGGACTTCCGCATACTGACTGAAAACGGACAGTGTGGACAGACTGTTTGTGATCAGGGCAGCGGGAAACTGATTGCGCAGAATGAAGACGGTAGCCCTGGGAAGCTGGTTGCGCGTTACAAAGGCCGCAACAAAAGGAATGATGATGGTAATGCAGAGGGAGACTGTCATCCCTGAGAGCGTCAGATCCGGGGGCAGGGGCAGTTTCCCGATATGCAGTACCTGCATCCCGGTATCTACGACATAGAGCAGGGACGGGAGTGAGGCTGGCAGAAGAAGAGAGGTCACAAGACAGGTTACAAGGATAAACGGGGTATTGGCTCGCATCATGTTGGAAAAGACGGGGGCGACAACGCCGACACAAGAAGCGGCTACAAGCAGGGCGCCCAGAGCAAAGGATGGCATCAGAATCTGGAAGACGGCAAAGGCAAACAATGGAAGAATTGCCAGCCGCAGAACAACAAATTCAAGAATACGTCCCGGCATGATTCGGGCCTGCGCAAAAAGAGCCTCGGTTCCTACAGAAAGAAAGCCGAGATACAGGAGAAGCATCAGGCAAATGCGGGGAAGAAAGGCAAGGGGTTCCGCCAGTTGAGGCAGGAAGGAGCCTGCAATCATGGCCATGAATGATGAAAGGATCATGAAAAGATCACGAATGGGCATGCTGAACCTCACCTGGAAAGAGAATCATACTCTGGTCTGGATCGTATGATTTTCGGTTCTCTGTTTGCATATGCATAAAAGTTTTACCAACCGGAGCTTTTGCGTCCATGAACGAGCAGCACGGTTCCAAGAACCAGTGTCATCGCTTCTGCAACCGGGATGGCCATGTAGATTCCGCGTTCCGCGAGGTATATAGGGAGAATGACAAGAAGTGCAAGCGGCAAGAGCAGACTGCGCATGAGAGCCAGACTCATGGCCTGTCCCGGACGGTGCAGGCCGGTGAGGTAGCAGACCAGCCCCATGTTCATTCCACTGAAAAGAAAGCTCCAGCGATAGTCATCGATAAAGTCCAGTGCGATGGACGCTACATGGCTGTTGCCGGGAACAAACAGATCAATGATTCTTTCAGGTTGCAGGGTGAAGAGCAGGAACATGCCGGCACCGAGAACAAAAAGTGTGATCATGGAAATGGTAAGGAGGCCATGGACCC
>CAMLXE010000319.1 GCA_946490455.1 uncultured Desulfovibrio sp.
GTCCGCCGGGGTTGTCGTCAACCCCGACTGCCACCACGGCGGTTCTGCCTACGGTGAAGCCTGCCTCCTTGAGGATGGATTCGGCTTTGGCCGTATTGTCCACGATGAGGCGGAGGATACCAAAATCGGAGGTATCGGCCAGAGAAAGGGCCCGGATATTGATATGGGCAGCCTTGAGGGTCTGGGTCACCTGAACGAGGCGACCAGCCTTGTTTTCAAGAAAAATGGAAAGCTGTTCGACTTTCATGCGTCCTTCCTTGGTACGCTGAGTCATTCGGGCGCCTGCTCAGGCTGAAGGATTGTCGTCGTTCTTCTTTTCGGCCTTGGGAGTGATGTCGATCTCATCAGGTTCGGAACTGGCTCTTTTGAAATTGCGAATGGCCTTGCCGAGGCCGCCGCCGATTTCGGGGAGTTTTTTGGCTCCAAAGATGAGGACCACAATCAAGAGGATAACAAGCAGTTCCTGCATACCGATTCCGTACATAATACCTCCAAGGTTACTCAAAAAGGCATATACCGAGGGTTGCTGCCGAGGTCAAGGTTGAAGACGTTGCAACATTTTGACCATCAGGATACAAACCTGAACATGCTGGCGTTACAGCCCGTCTGTCTTTTCGGGGAATGCGTCCGAAATGCGAGCCTTTCGGGAGTTCCAGACGCCTGAAGCGTACATACGCCCGGACCGCAGCCGTGGTCAAGAAGCGGAAGCGGACAGCGGGACAAGAGGAACAATATGACATTGAATTCTAATGCGTTTCTTGTATATGCTCCGACCATGCACAGGGAGTTTCTTGCCGGGGATCTGCCTGCCGGAATCCGTACGGTCTGGCCCGGTCTGCCCGATTCGCCCCGCAGCCGGCGCGACCCGGCGCAGTGGCTGACTCCGGACCTGCCCTTCACTCCCTCGCAGGCGGCAAGCTGTGCGGCCGGGCTGGAGCGGCTGGATGAGAACGGCATTGCCAGCTTTTCCGCCGCCACCCCGGAGATGCAGGCCAGCGCACGCCGTGAACTGCAGGAGCAGGAGGATCTGGCCCGCTTTGCCCGTTCGGGCGAGGTTGCTGCGGCCGAGGGCGCTTCTGCCACAGCCGGGAAAGGCGCCGTGGAGCTTCGGCGCTGGGCACAGCATTATCTGCTGCTGGGCTGGATTCAGGAAGAGCGGGTGCTGGATATGGATCGCCTTGTGGAGCGATACCGGGCCGGCGCACAGAAGCTGGCTTCGCATATCGGCGGGACGGAGGAAGAAGAGGGCAGCATCCATGCCGAGCTGCTTTCGGCCATGAACGACCTTGTTCCCGAAAGTCCCGAGGCCTTTCTGCCGTCCTGGCGGCTCATGCTGGAACTTCTTTCCATCCTGCTGCCGGCGGAAGCGCTGCTCTGCACGGCGGACAGAAGAATGATCGAGGGACTGGCCGACCTGCCGCATACGCCCTTTTCTTCGGAAACGCTGCTTCGGGGAACAGAGGCCGCGTGCGTGCAGGGGCCTGTCTGGAAGCTGCTGGGGCGCAAGGAGCCGGATGCGGAGCGTCCCTGGCTTGATGCCGGGCGGAGGGTGATTCTTCTGGGGAGAGACCATATCCATGAATGAGCTGACCTCACTGCTGTCCAGGGTCTTCCCCAATGGCCTGGGAGGCATTATCTTTGACTGTGACGGCGTCCTTGTCGATTCCTGTGCCGCCAATGTCGGATACTACAATCTGCTGCTGGCAGAGTTCGGCATGCCGCCGGTGGCTGACGAGCTGGTCGAATATGTGCAGATGTCCACGGCAGAACAGGCCCTGCGCTGCCTCTTCTCGCCGGAGCAGTATGCCCAGCTTCCGGCCATCGCCAAACGGATTCCCTACAAGACCGTGACCCTGCCCCTGCTCAAGCTGGAACCCGGCCTGAAGGAGATGCTCTTCTGGCTGCATGAACGCGGGGTCCGCCTTGGCGTGCATACCAATCGTGGAAACGGCATGTGGGATGTGCTTGAAAAGTTCGGTCTGGAATCGCTGTTCAGCCCGGTCATGACGGCGGAAGTCGTGGAGCCGAAACCCTCGCCGGAAGGCGTGCTGCGGACTCTGGACGACTGGAAGCTCCCCCCGGAACGGGTGGCCTTTGTGGGCGACAGCGCAACCGATGCCGCGGCTGCTGCCGGCGGAAACGTCCCGCTGATTGCCTACCGCAATGCCGCTCTCCCGGCAGCCGTTCATGTGGATGCCTTCCCCGCACTCCACCGGGCCCTCGAAATGCTGCCCGGCGTGGGAACGGTCTGAGAAGCGTCTCCGGAACGGAAGACGCCGGAAGGGGCGCGGTCCCGAGACGGTGAACAGGCTGAAGGCGCGTTCCGATGAAGGCCGCCCCGGAAAAGGGGAGATACGGAACGGTTCCGGAATGCCGGGAAATGGTTCCGGAATGCCACCGTGTCCGGAATTTGCAGGGTATTCCCGGAAGTTGCGGGCCACTGCCGGAAGTTGAGGCCATCCCCGTCACGCGAGCGGCATGGCCGGAGCTTGCGGACTATTCCGACCGTTACGGGCCATGGCCGGAGAAGGTGAGGGTCGTGGCCGGAATTTGTAGGGCATTCCCGAAAGCTGCGGGCCACTGCCGGAAGCCGGTTGTCGGAAAGGCGTTGCTCAAAATCTGGTTCCGGGCTGGCTCCGTTTTCGG
>CAMLXE010000320.1 GCA_946490455.1 uncultured Desulfovibrio sp.
GCCTCACAGCCTCCCAGCGTACTGACAATGGAAAAGGTCAGGAGTTCACGGGTCTTCAAGTCCAGACTCCTGCGTGTGTAAAAGTCGCCGAAACAGAAGGCGGAAAGGTAATTGATCATGATGTCCTTCTGACTTTCGGAGGTCGCCGCGTGCATCTGGTCAATGGAGTCTCCGAAGATGGTCTTCTGTGCAGCAAGGCCGTCTCGAAAGCGACTTTCTTCCGTAACCGTAGCCTGGCTCTCCACAGGAAGGGTGATGCCTTTTTCCGCGAAGGTTTCGTTGACAAGACGAAGCGCACTTTCCGTCTTGGGGAATCCTATGTAGGGGGCGCACTGGTACAGGGATTCCTTGATTTCCACGGGACTGAGGCCGATGCGCAGTGCAGCTTCGGTCTGGACCTTCATATCGTCAAGCGTCTGACTTGTCGTAAGGACAACCAGAGTGATGAGCATTCTCTGGCGGTCATTCAGCGTGCCACGTTCGGCAATTTCACCATAGAGCAGTCGTTCCTTGATGATGGCAAGATCGGTATCACTTTCCATCAGTAAGGATTGGCGTTCTCCAAGAAATTTTTGTCTGTTCTTTTCTGCTGTCTGCACACGGCTCATCTGTTCCCCTTCCTTGTTTTGTTCCTGTGCCGCGTAAGCGATGGTAGATACAGTTCCACACATCATAACGGCCACCATTGCCATTACATAAGACCATGATCGTACCGTGGAAAGATACTTCATAACGAATGCCACCCCTTGATGCTATCTGTCCTGTTCAATGATATTGGCAAGTTCCATACATGAACATTACAGGGTAGATACGATAAAAAAGAGATATGTCCTTCTCGGCCTATTGCCTGAAGATGTCACAGAAAACGGAACTGTTTCTTTCGGACGTATATGGAGGGCAGGAAATCAAGAAGTTCCCCTATCCCTTCATTCCAGTGTGATTGAGCCATATGTCCATCTCTTCCGAGAGCGAGGAGCCTCCACTGTAACGTACGGAAAGAGCTTCCAGAATTCTGGATGACGGGCACAGCTTGGCAATGTCCGTAACGCTTTGCCCCAGACGACCTCCACCATGGCTGACAAAGGGAATGATGGTCTTGCCGGAAAAGTCGTATTGTTCGAGGAATGAGGCAACCGGCATGGGAATGGTAGCCCACCAGTTGGGATAACCAAGAAAGATCACTTCATACCGCGCCATGTCGGAGATACGGGTTTTGAGTTCTGGCCGCGTTGCGCGTTCCTGATCCTGTTTGGCCTGATCAAGGCAGGTATTGTAGTCCTCAGAATATGGAGTAACCAACTCCAGTTCCACGATGTCTCCACCAATTTTCTGATGCAGCAGGCGTGCAATGCCACGCGTGTTCCCCGACCATGAAAAGTACACGATCAGCGTGTTGGCAGGAGCGGCATGGACCATTCGGGAAAGACCAGCTGTTGCAATCAGTCCGAGTGTCATGGCAGACATGGTCAGAAAATGGCGACGAGAAAAGGATAAATGCATCATAATCCTCCAGAGATGTTTCTGTGGTATCGCTGCGGTGCCTTCATGACAGGGGAGACGTTCCGGAATCAGTTCGCATTTCGGGCAATCCGAAAACCAAGATTGAAGGTCTTGTTTTCTGGTGGATAGGCTGCGCGATAGGCAGACCGGAGATGACGTCCAAAGTCATTCCAGCCTCCGCCCCTGTTGACCCGATAGGTCCCGGAATCGGGTCCAGCAGGATTTTCAGCGGCAGCCGTGTCGTAGGCGCCGTACCAGTCCCAGCACCATTCCCAGACGTTGCCATGCATGTCGTAGAGCCCCCATGCATTTGGAATCAGGCTGCCTGCGGGAATGGTTCTGTTACGGTAGTGACCGCTGGGATATCCATCATAGGGATAGGTCCCGTAATAGTTGGCCTGATCGACAGTGACATTTTTACCCGTAAAAAAGGGGGTCGCTGTTCCTGCCCTGCAGGCATATTCCCATTCTGCTTCCGTGGGGAGCCGGTAACCATTTGCCTTGCGATCCCAGGTCACTAGCGGGGTGCTTCCATTGTAGGTTATCACATAGGCCGGAGTCAGATTCTCAGCGATACTTCTTTTGTTGCAGTACAGAATGGCGTCATGCCAGCTGACATTCTCTACCGGCAAGTTATCTCCCCTGAATTGACTGGGATTGTTTCCCATAAGTTCTCTGTAGGCCTTCTGCGTCACTTCATGGGGGGCCATATAAAAGGACGAGATGACAACACGGTGCCGGACTTCATCCTTTTCCCGGCGATTTTCCGAAACCGGGCTTCCCATTTCAAAGCTGCCCCCCTGAATGAGAACAAGCCCTTCTGTCGCCTTGACCTGAACAGCTGACAGGATCATGGTCAGACAAAGTATGATGATGGAGGCATGTTTCATGGTGTATTCCTTATCTTGACGGTGTCTGTGCAGAATGCTTGCGAGCCACTGGTAAAGGGGGAAAGCTGCCTTTTTCGCCATCTGGATATCAGAGAAGAAAGCAGGCTCACGATCCATACGCCGAGGAAAAAGATGGCGCTGTAATCCAGGAGAAAAAGTGCGGCGTTTTCACTCCACGGCATGAAGGAGCTGCGCATGGTCAGGGAATAGATCAGTTCTCTTTGCTGAAAGGCATGCACACCATAG
>CAMLXE010000321.1 GCA_946490455.1 uncultured Desulfovibrio sp.
ACTCCCAGCTTGCCCTGAGGCAACGAGTGGCTTTCATGCGTGCGCTGGAAGGAGACATCTGGCCGGATCTCTCGGACGAAGCGCTGATGAATGACCTTCAATGGCTTGAGCCCTTTCTTTCCGGGATCTCACGCCGCTCACAGCTTGTCAGATTGCCACTTGATGCAGCTCTGGCCCTTCTTTTGCCCCGCCCTCTCCGCAACAGGCTGAATCAGGAAGCACCAGAAAGCCTCTCTGTTCCCTCCGGTTCGTCCATTCGGCTGGACTATTCCGGGACAGTACATGAATCCACGGTCAAGGGACCAATCCTCGCCGTCAAGCTGCAGGAAGTTTTTGGCATGACGCAAACGCCAAGAGTTGCCAACGGAAGAATCTCCGTACTGCTTCATTTGCTCTCACCTGCGGGACGTCCCCTTCAGATCACACAGGATATCGAAGGATTCTGGAGAAATGGCTATCCATCTGTACGGGCGGAGATGCGCGGCCGCTACCCGAAACATCCCTGGCCAGACAATCCTCTGACGGCTCTGCCAACACGGCATACAAAGAAACAGCTGGAACGCCAGTCTGACAGGAAATGACCGTTTTCTGGAAAGATACACGCAAGGCGTTATGAGCGTTCATACAGAAAAATCAGCTGAAAACTCCAGTGCAATATCGCGCAGAACAGTCCCTCTGCCCTGCCTTGCTTCCGCACCTTCTTCAGGCATCTTCAATCTTCCAGTCTGAAGAAGCTCCGCTCTCCGGCAACGAAGGCAGGCAGTGGCCGACTTTACTTTTGCCCCCATTGCGGTAAAAGAGTTTTTTATCCACGTTATCTTCAACCTGTTTCCAAGGATTTTCCATGCGTGCCGAACAGCATCTAGAGGCTTCTTTCAGAGCTGTCCTGAATGATATGCAACTCCCCTGGCCCGAAAAGGCCGTTATCGAACCGTCAAAAGATCCCAAACATGGCGATCTGGCCTCCAATCTGGCTCTGGTTCTGGCCAGGGAGGCAAAGATGTCTCCGCGAGATCTGGCCTCCCAAATGGCCGAAAAGCTCCGCCAGATTGACCCGTCTCTTGCAACGGTGGAAGTTGCCGGTCCCGGCTTTTTGAATGTCACGTTCAGCCAGGCCTTCTGGCGTGAAACGGTATTGCGCATTGATGAGGCAGGAAGCCGTTTTGGCTCCACAGATCTTGGGCAGGGGCTCAAGATCCAGGTCGAATATGTCTCGGCCAACCCTACTGGCCCTCTGCACATCGGACACGGTCGCGGAGCTGCCGTAGGCGACAGCCTTGCCCGAGTTCTCCGCTTTGCGGGATATGACGTCACAACCGAATATTATATCAATGATGCAGGTCGTCAGATGCGTCTGCTTGGTCTTTCCATCTGGTTACGGGCCAAGGAACTGGCAGGGCTCTCTGTAACCTGGCCTGACGACTATTATCGCGGAAGCTACATCATCGACATCGCGCGCGAAATGATGGAAAAGGATCCCGCTCTGACAACGCTGTCTGATGCGGAAGGACAGGAACGATGCTTTGTCTATGGCATGAATTCCATTCTTGATGGAATCAAAAAGGACCTGAAAGAATTCCGTGTGGAACATCAGGTCTGGTTCTCCGAACGTTCACTCGTGGATCGGGGTGCCGTGGAAAAAACCTTTGCCAGACTGAAGGCCGCCGGTCTTTCCTACGAAAAGGATGGCGCCCTGTGGTTCAGGACAACAGACTTTGGCGACGACAAGGATCGCGTTCTTCGCAAGTCTGACGGTTCACTGACCTATTTTGCGTCTGACATTGCCTATCACGATGACAAGTACCACCGTGGCTTTGACAAGGTTGTCGATGTCTGGGGAGCCGATCATCACGGATATGTTCCCCGGATGCGGGCTGCCGTACAGGCTCTGGGACGCAAGGCGGACGATATTGAAGTTGTTCTCATCCAGCTGGTCAATCTGCTGGCCAACGGAGAACAGATTGCCATGTCCACCCGTGCCGGCAAGTTTGAAACGCTGGCGGATGTGGTCAAGGAAGTCGGAGTGGATGCAGCCCGCTTCATGTTTCTTTCCCGCAAGAGCGACAGTCATCTTGATTTTGACCTTGAGCTGGTCAAGCAGCGCTCCATGGACAATCCTGTCTATTATGTCCAGTATGCCCATGCCCGGGTCCGCTCAGTGCTGCGCAAGGCTGCAGAAATGGGCATGCAGCTGCCCGACAGGTGCGGCCCCGCCGAACTGACCGGACTTTCAGAACCGGAAGACATGGCATTGCTGCGTACCCTTGATCGTTTTGAAGACGTTGCCAGAAGTGCCGCCCGCAACCTTGCCGTACACCATGTGAGTACCTACCTTATGGAAGTTTCTGGGATGCTGCACAGCTACTATGCCAACCATCCGGTTCTTCAGGCGGGAGACCCGATAACAGTCCGTTCTCGTCTCGCGCTGTTGCGTGCCGTTTCCAGAGTCATTGCCAATGGTCTGTCCCTGCTCGGCGTCAGCGCCCCTGAAAGCATGTAACACCCAAAATTGGGAGCGATTTTCATCGCTCCCATGCCCCTACAGGAAACACCATGCCCCTGATGCCTGTTTCCGGCCGTCCATCATCCCGTTCTCCTGGAGCGGTCGATCCGGCCAATGAAAAAAAAGCCACCA
>CAMLXE010000322.1 GCA_946490455.1 uncultured Desulfovibrio sp.
CAAAACGCGTTGGACACGTCCCAAAGGGAATTGGACCCGGCGGAAGTGTTCCAGCGCGCTTCTTTTTTTCTGTTCACATAAAGCAGATTGCCTGCCTGCGTTTCAAACCACCTGTTGTTTGGAACGCTTTTTCTTTGCTGTACGCACTGGTCACAATGTGTACCAACGCTGGCTCTTTGCCTTTTGTCGCATTCGGCTGAACAGGAAGAATCACCGTTGCACCGTTGGCGTCTGTCACGTCCACCATGAATACCAGACGGCCATCTACAGTATCGGAGCCAAAAACAGCGATGGGATCAGCCAAAGCCGCAGGAAGCTGTTTCAGAATGTCAGCATCGATATTCGGATGTGTGTTATGCCCTTTCTTTGCCTCGCCGGGAAACATTCCGTCAAACACATGAGGAGCGGCATAGACTTCGCGAAAATCTGCTCCCAGAAGGTGGAACACCAGCGGAGTCTGAGAAAGCATGCGCTGGGGTTCCCTGGGCTTTTTCGTTAATCCGTCCACGATACCTGCCCACGCTCTGACATCCTCCGCCAGTTTTGCCTCTGGTGAGGTGGCTGTCTGCCCCTGATAGAACGTATCCAGCACCTGAATGGCCTTGTCGTTGGGTTCCTTCATCCATGAATCAGAGCCTTCATACTGCCTGCGTACGATATCACTACTTGCTTGCGGAGCAGGCGTGGTCTGGAATAGCGTATTGCTTTCCAAAGGTGTATGAGATATATTAATTTTCTTCAAGACGCTCATTCCTTGGATTACATCGTTTTCGATGTTGGTATCCTGACCTGAAATGGCAGGCCCCAAGACGAGCGTCTTTTCTTTTTCTACAATACCTCGAATAACCTGAGCTCTATCAGTATAGGCGGTTACAGGTAACAGCCTGTGCCCACGTTTTCTGCTGATTCCCCTGTCAAAGACGACAAGAGTTCCCATGTCGCCGTCGTATTTGGCGACGATAAAACGCCTATTGGGATAATCAGACGATGCAATCACCTCAGCAAGGTCATCAGACTCCGAAATAATTTTCTCTGTATTGGCAACGAGCTCATCGGTTTTCGCATGCCTTCTGTTATCCAGATGCTGAACATAATCATACGGAATGTTGATGACCAAAGACCTGCCATTGAATATTTCACGCAGCCTTGATGGAACAGCATCGCTCTTCCAAGATTCTATCCGCCCTTTCTTGCCCCCTCAATGACGCCTTCCGGAGAATCTGCCTGAGACTGTGCCATTGCCTGATTGAGCACACCGCGCCCCTCCGCTCCTCTCCGGCGCGGGCGGGGCAGTTCCTTCAGCCGTTCAATGAGGGTGGAGGAATCCGCGTCCAATGTAGGGGAACCAAGGGTGGAGGTAGATTCGTCCTGGGACAGGATAGGGAGACTGACTCCGTCGGATTCCGTAGTTACAGACGTGCCGTGCCAGGCCGTTTGGAAGAGGGATTGCTATCCTGGCCAAGGGAGATTATGCCTTTTTCATAACAGCTTCCGTATCAGTCAGTGCGCCACGTTGTTGGCTTGGGTATGCCGGAGAGCCGCCGGTGGTCTGAATGGAAGCTGTTTTTCTTTCAGCGATATTTTCTGCCCGCCGAATAGTTTCATCAATGCCTTTTCCACCTGTTTTCCATGCACTGACAACGGCAAGAGCCTTGTGCTTCCCGCTTCGGGGGGAAACCACAACCGTATCTGTTTTGCCATCATCACGATGCCTGTAGTACAGGAAAGAAGCATTGCCGGTGGTTCTGGCCCTGGCCTTCAGTTCATAACTCTCTCCATGCATAACGATATCGAGAATATTATCCCAGTTATCCTCATGCCTTTCTGTATGCTTGGCGTTGTCTGAAAAAGGCTGCAACTCCAACCCATCGAAACGGTGCCCCTCTTTTTCAATGATTCCCATGCCGACAAAAGACGGATGCGCATCATACATGCCGCTCTGGCATTTTTTACAAACGTCTTTACATGGGTCCTATTCCGATACATGGCCTGCAACACTCCCCGCTGTCCCGCTCCTCTCCGGCGCGGGCGGGGCAGTTCCTTCAGCCGTTCAATGAGGGGGGAGGAATCCGCGTCCGCTTCAAGCAGTCCCCGACTTTTCAGCTCATCGACCAGCTCGTCCACGGCCACGCCTTCGCCCTTCCGCGCAAAGAGTCCCCGGCCATGCCGGTAAGCCAGCTCCCGCCGCGCATCAGGGAAGCTCGTGCGCAGACTGTCGGGATTCAGCCGGCCCCAGACTACGTCCCGGAACGGGGCTTCTTCACTTCGGGCAGCGACAACATTTTCCCCCGGCGTCACCATGAGTCCGCTTTCATCCTCGACCGCCCCCAGAAAGGAAAGGCGGAAAAGCGTGTCGGACATGGGAATCCCCATGCGGGTAAGCTGACGCGCCCGCTGGACAATCAGCCCCGGCTGGGTGGCCACATACCGGCTGATATCTTCGATGATGCGGGAAGTATTTTCCTCCGACAACAGCTCCTTGTCTTCAAAAAGATTCGTTCCCTGCGCTTCGGCAAGGTCTTTTGCGCCTTCTTCCACCAGTATGGCGGCCAGTTCCTGCAAGCCTTCCTGTGTGCCTTCGGAAAGGGCATTGAGGCTCATCCGTCCGGCAAAGTCCAGCAGGACCC
>CAMLXE010000323.1 GCA_946490455.1 uncultured Desulfovibrio sp.
CGATCTGCTGTCCGGCATCGCCGTCACCAGCCTTGGTCACTGCAATGAAGAACTTGCCGGAGTCATTGAAAAACAGGCTCGCAAGCTTATCCACGTCAGCAACCTCTTCTATCAGGAAGAACAGCTCGACCTTGCCGAACGTCTGCTCTCGCTGAGTCACTTTGAAAAGGCCTTCTTCTGCAATTCCGGTGCAGAAGCCAACGAAGCCCAAATCAAGCTCGCCAGACGCTACATGCAGAAGGTAAAGGGCGTTGACGCCTTTGAAATCATTACCCTGCAGAGCGCCTTCCACGGCAGAACCTATGCGACAATGGCCGCCACCGGCCAGCAACGCTTTACAGACGGCTTCCTGCCCATTCCTCCCGGCTTCAAGACGGTACCGTGGGGCGATCTTGCGGAACTTGAAAAGGCCATTACGCCCCAGACTGCGGCCGTTCTTGTGGAAATCGTTCAGGGAGAAGGCGGAATCCGCCCCATGGACGAAGCCTATGCCAAGGGCATTGAAGAACTCTGCCGCCGCAAGGGAATCCTGTTCCTCGTGGACGAAGTCCAGTCGGGCATGTTCCGGACCGGCAAGCCCTGGGCCTTCCAGCACTTCGATCTGCACCCGGACATCATTTCCTCCGCCAAGGCTCTCGCCAACGGTCTGCCCATGGGGGCAATCATGACCACAACAGAAGTGGCCAGGGGCTTTGTGACCGGCAGCCACGCCAGCACCTTTGGTGGTGGAGCTCTGGTTTCTGCCGTTGCGTCCAAGGTTGTGGAAATCATGCAGCGGGATCATCTGGACGAACGTGCTGCCAGACTGGGAACCGCGTTCATGAACAAGCTCCGCGGAGTTGCCGACAGACACCCCGGCATGATTGCCGAAGTTCGCGGTCTGGGCTTCATGATCGGCGTGGAACTGGCCTTCCCCGGCAAGGACGTGTGGGAGAAGCTGATCGAGCGCGGCTTCATCGTCAATCTCTCGCACGAACGCGTCCTGCGGCTGTTGCCGGCACTGACCATACCGGAAGCGGATCTTGATGCCTTTGTCGTAACGCTTGACGAAATTCTCAGCTCCTTATAATCCGGGGGACCCAAATGCTTGTCGATCACATCAGCAACTGGCAAAAGTACGGTTTTGGTCCTGCATGGGAAGAGGTCATGACCTGGCTTGCCCGGAAGGCAGCCGACCATGCCGGTCTTGAGGACGGCCAACATCAGGCAGGCGGCTGCATCATCAATGTGAACAGTCTGCTTTCCCGGGTCAGGTCTCAATGCCAGTACGAATATCACAGACGGTTCTGTGATGTTCAGATGGTTCTCGACGGCGAAGAATGGTTCTTCCAGGCAACAGGAACAGATCTCGTCCCCTGCGGCGAGTTTGACGAGATCAGGGATATAGGCTTCTATTCTCCAGAACCTCCCGAAATGACACGCGTGACGCTGCGCCCCGGCATGTTCGTTCTGGTTTTCCCCTGGGATGCACATATGCCTGCCATCGCAACAGGAGATCCTTCTCCGCTGCGGAAATGCGTCGCCAAGATTCCACTGGAAGCGCTGCATCTCGCCTGAAAGCGCTTCTCTATCCAAAGGATTCCGAATGGACATTTTTGATCAGGCGCAGGAACTTGAACGCCTCGAACGTGAAACGGCTCTCAGCCGTGCCCGCTCCGCCCAGTACTGGGAAGGGCCGGAATGGATTGACGGAAAGGCCTGCTGCCGCGAATGTGGTGAACCCATTCCTCCCAGACGTCTGGAAGCTCTGCCGGGAGTCGGCCTGTGCCGCGCCTGTCAGGAAGAGCGGGAACGAGAAATCTGATTGTTGACAATACCGGATACCGAGTCTCATTCGAGCCATGCCGTGACCCACTATCCAGCAGAAAACAATCCCGGCCCCATGGCCATCAATATTTCCAGAAGTCCCCTCCCCAGGTGGATTCTGGGAATATTGATGGGGCTGGCGACATATGGCGTGGCCTTCTGGCTGCGTCTTCAGGAATGGCCCTCATGGCAGGAAGTGGAGTTCCGGCTTGGCAGCGAAATGCTCCTTGCAACCCATGACGCCTACCACTGGGTTGCCGGCGCCGAAGGCTTTGAATTCGGTACCGGACATCCCATGTCCGAACTTCTCCGGATTCTGGCGCTCATTCTGGGGACAGATCCGGCACAGGTTGCCTTCTGGCTCCCTCCGGTCATGGCAAGCCTTGTTGCCCTGCTCGTCTTTCTCTGGGCATGGAGCATGGGCAGCATGGAGGCGGGATTCTGCGCCGGCATTCTGGCTTCTCTCGCTCCCGGCTTTCTGGCCCGTACCCTCTTCGGGTATGCCGATACTGACCTTGTTACCCTGTTTCTGCCGCTGGTCATAGGGCTTGCTCCGGCCTGCTGGGTCATGCGCTTTCTGCGTCACCCGCTGGCCCTCCCTTTCATGTGCCTCCGGCGACGGGTTCCTCTTGCCTTTGAGGCCCCTTCACATACTTCCGGATCCATGCTCGCTCCCGTATGGATCATCTGGCTGGGAACAAGCGGCCTCCTTTCCGCATGGGCACAGGACTGGCACTCTCTGTTCCCCTACCTCATCCGCTACAATATCGCCCTGTTTGCGCTCATGGCCCTGCTCCTTGCCAATCGGGGAGAACATCGCA
>CAMLXE010000324.1 GCA_946490455.1 uncultured Desulfovibrio sp.
GTCCCGAGTAGGCAAGGACATCGTTCAGCCCGGCCGATGAAAGACGGATCTCCGTTCCCGTGAAGACCGCACGGGTCAGCGTCCACCCCTCCATATCAATAAGGTCCACCTTTCCGGAACTGTCAGAACACAAATAGGGTTTCAGAGCCGCAAGGACATCATCCAGAGGGAAAAATACGCCTTCAAAGGCTATCCGAAGAAGGTCCCCCTCAAGCTCCGCCCGTTGCGACAGGCCCCAGTCCATAAATACCCGATCCACAGCCTGCACGGCATCTTCTCCGGCAGGACTCAGATTGCCATAGGCCTTGCAGGGTTCCTGACGCATGTGCAAAACCGAAAAAAAAGGGCACGAAAATGACTTTCGTACCCTTGCTGTACATTACTGAATCTTGCTTTCCAGCTTCTTTGCCGCGGGCACAAGAAGATCACGCAGCGTCTCCGAAAGGAGCGATTCCACGGCCGTAGCAGAAGGAATGAACTGCTTGTCCTGGCTGGCGGTCAGATTTTCGGAATAGATGACGCCCTTGCGGTTGGCGAGCTTCACGGTGGCCCGAATGGTGGCCGTCACGTTGGTGGCGCTGTTTTCCTTCAGCCATACATCGGTAACGGTACCGGTAACAATGTATTCAGGATTGCCGGACTGAGCCTGAGCCATGGTGGTGGCGTAGGAAACCTGCATGCCCTGTCTGGACAGTTCGTCAGCCAGAGAACGGCTGATCCAGTCGGTTACCGTGGACGTGGAGGTGAAGACGGATCCGTCCTTCCGTTCACCGATCATCTGATGCGGGCGCTGATCATCGAACATGACAACGGCAACACGCGGCGCCTGCGGCTGCGGCAGCACGGATGTTGTGCTCGGATTGTAGAGAAGGCGTACATTGTTGCTGGGACCGCATGCAGTCAGCATGCCGAAAACGGCCAGCACAAGAAGAAGGACAAAACTCTGCCGGATAGGTGCGGACATGGCGAAACCTCCGAAGGAAATACTCTAGATTGTCGTCAGATGATAGCCTGTTTGACGAACGGATGCAATGCAGGTCCGGTCAGGCTCCGGACGACCCTTTCAGTAATTGACGATCATGCACAACGTGTATAAACTGATCTATTCAAAACAGATGTTTTTCCACAAAAGATGTTTGCCTTTTCTCCGGGCTATGTGCCCTGTTCTTTCTTTTTTCGCAAGGAGTGCCGAAGTGCTTGATCTCAAACTGCTGCAGAAGAATCCCGAAGTGGTTGCGGCCGCTCTGGCCAAACGACATTCGCCCATCAGCATGGATACATTTGAAGAGCTCGACAACAGACGCCGTACCCTGATTGCCGAGGTTGAGGCGTTGAAGGCCGAACGCAATCGTGCTTCTGCCGAAGTTGCCCGTCTGAAACGGGCCGGTGAAAACGCTGATGCGCTGATTGCCAGCCTGTCCGAGCTTCCCAACCGGATCAGCGCCCTTGACGGCGCCATGAATCAGGTCAAGTCCGAGCTTGAAGCATGGATGCTCACCGTACCCAACATTCCCGGCCCCGATGTCCCGGACGGCGTGGATGAAAACGACAACGTGGAACTCCACCGCTGGGGAACTCCGCGGGAATTTGACTTCCCGGTCAAGGCCCACTGGGATCTGAGTACCGACAAGGGCGGTCTTGACTTTGAACGCGGCGTCAAGCTCGCCGGAAGCCGCTTCACCGTGTCGTGGGGCTGGGCAGCCCGCATGGAACGCGCTCTTGTCAATTTCTATCTTGACTGCCACATGGCCGAAGGACGGACGGAAATCATGCCGCCGCTCATGGTCAACAGCAAGACCATGCAGGGAACCGGGCAGCTTCCCAAGTTTGAAGAGGATCTCTTCAAGATTCCGGACTGGAACTATTATCTGATTCCCACCGCGGAAGTACCGGTAACCAATCTCCACGCCGACGAGATTCTTGATGAATCCGTCCTGCCGCTCCGCTACTGTGCGCAGACGCCCTGCTTCCGTTCCGAAGCGGGTTCGGCCGGCAAGGATACCCGCGGCTATATCCGGCAGCACCAGTTCACCAAGGTGGAAATGGTGTACATTGCGCATCCCGACGATTCCGAAAGATGTCTTGAAGAGATGCGTCGCAGCGCCGAAACCCTGCTTGAAAAGCTGGAAATCCCCTACCGGACCATTACCCTGTGTGCCGGAGACATGGGATTCTCGGCCCGCAAGACCTATGACGTTGAAGCCTGGCTGCCAGCGCAGCAGACCTATCGGGAAATTTCCTCCTGCTCCAACTGCTGGGACTTCCAGGCACGTCGTGCCAACATCCGCTTCCGTCCCAAGGGCGGAAAGCCCGAATGGGTCCATACACTGAATGGCTCCGGCCTGCCTACAGGCCGTTCCCTCGTGGCAATCATGGAAAATTACCAGCAGAAGGACGGCTCCATCATCGTTCCCAAGGTTCTTGTTCCCTATATGGGCGGACAGGAAGTGATCGAACCTTCCAAGTAATTCAATATCCGGGACGGGCTGTACCGTCCCGGATTCCTTTCCACCGGCCGGGACGCGTCACCCTCCACAAGCCCTTCAAGAACCGGTTCTCATCCGACACTACAAGGAAAACGCATGCTACCCAAAATTGCCCTTCTGGGGCGTCCCAATGTGGG
>CAMLXE010000325.1 GCA_946490455.1 uncultured Desulfovibrio sp.
GGCATCAGAAGGGACGGCAGGGCATCAAAAAACACGGCCCAGAACAGCTTGAAAGTTACTTTGGCCGTACGGCTGATTGGAAAGTTCTGCTTGCGCGCCATGACAAAGACGACAACGCAAAGAGAGAGGGCGATAAGCAGACCGGGAATGATCCCTGCGGCAAACAGGGCAGCCACCGAAACTCCGGAAATGGTACTTGCATAGATGATGGCAATGAGACTTGGTGGAATGATTGGCCCCATGATGGCGGCAGAAGCGGTCAGCGCAGTCGCAAACAGCTTGGGATAGCCATCTTTTTCCATGGCCGGGATGAGAATGGGGCCAATGGCTGCGGCATCGGCTACGGCAGAGCCACTGACACCGGCAAGAAGCATGTTGGCCATGATATCGACATAGGCAAGGCCGCCGCGAACGGAACCAATAATCAGCTGGGCAAATTTGACGATACCATCAGTGATCTTGGCACGGCTCATGATGATCCCGGCCATGACGAAGAAGGGAATGGCCATCAGGGGGAATTTGTACACGCCTGAGACCATCATCTGGGGCATGATTCGCAAAAAGGCGGGATTGCCCAGATCAAAGAGGTAATAGAGACCACCAAGCCCCATGACAATGGCCAGAGGCACACCAAGAACCAGCAGGGCTATCAGGATAAACAATGTCATGCTTGTGCCTCCTTCCGATGTTCCAGGATTGATCGACAGCAGTCCTGAATGAACAGCAAGATGATTTCAACAACGGTAAGTCCGCAGCCTATGGTGACGCCGAGGTAAAGCCAGTAGAAGCTGATACCCGTAGCCGGTGCCTTGTATACTGCAAAAAAGTTTGCGAACTTGTAGCTTTGTACCGTTGCAACAACCATGAACAGTAAGGTGGCAACATAGCTGATTATCGAAAAAAGGAGGCGGAAGCGTGGGAATCTGTCAATGAAGACAGTGACGCCGATCTGCTGTCCCCGTTTGAAGGTAACGCGCAGGCTGATAAAGACGACAGCAATAATCAGAAACAGGGAAACTTCTTCTGTCCACGTGGGAGGATTGGCAAAAACATAGCGGGCTACTACACTGTAGCCAACAATGGCCACCAGAACAATGAGCGTGAGTGTCACCGGTACGGCCACGATAACGTCAAGAATATTGGATAGCTTGCGGCAGATGGCCGAACACGCTTCAAGATGTGAGAGACCGGATGGGCGACTTGTCGACATATTTTGTACCGTCCGTTTTGGGAGGAAGGGGCCGGGATGAACCCGGCCCTGATATTATTTGTTGATGTTGGCGCGTGCCTGCTCGGCTTCGGCAACGGCCTTTTCAATCTTGTCAATCCAGGTGGGATCATCAAGACTGGACTTCAGCCATTCCCTGAATTTGGGCAGCACTTCCTTTTTGATACGAGCCTTTTCTTCAGCACTGAAGTAGTTGATCTGTGTGCCAAATTCGGAAGAAAGCCTTTCATAGCCGGCCGCTTCGGCAAGCTCTACCAGCACACGAGATGTCCACTTGGCTACATTGGCAGATTCCATGATCCAGTTCTGGTAGTTGGCAGGCAGACTGTCAAACCAGGCTGCATTGGTGATAATGATTGCTGGAGCATACACATGGCTGTCACGCGTAATGTATTTGGCCAGACGTTCCAGTCCACCAAGGAAGATACCGTTGGCGTTGTTGTTCAGTCCGTCTACTACACCCGTTTCAATGGAAGTGTAGACTTCGCCCCAGGCTACGGGTGTCGCTGTTGCGCCCATCAGTTCGAAGAACTTGATCTGTGCGGGGGATTCGACAGTCCGAATCTTGAGGCCCTTCAGGTCTTCCATTTTTGTGATGGGGCGACGGGCATTGATGATATGGCGAAATCCTGCATTGGAAGCGAACGCAAGAATCCGGACACCACTCTTGTTTTCCAGTTCTTTGGCCAGCTCCTTGCCAAAATCGCCGTCAAGAACATGTTCGGCCACGAATTCACTTTCAAACAGGTATGGAATGTTCAGAACATTCCAGTCCTGCAGTACGCTGCTTGGCGGACCTTCTGTGGTAATGGCAATGTTATTGGTGCCCATCATGGTCTGCTGAAAGACGTCAGATTCGCCGCCAAGGGTACCTATCGCCAGCTTGCACTTCAGTTCTCCTCCAGATATCCGTTCCAGATAGTCGGCGAAGACCAGCAGTGTAGCCTTTTTGGTGTTGTCGAAATAGTTGGCCCCTGGATCTCCGGTGGCAATCTGGATTTCCATTTTGGGGGCGGCGTGACCGGGGGCCCAGCCGGTCAGGGCAACACCGAGTGACAGAATACAGGCGAGCGCGGATTGTTTCAGATTCATACCGTTCTCTCCGTGAAATGGGGTTTTATCTTCTCTCTTGACCTCCCATGCGTGGTGAAGGTCAAGACCAGTCCTGCAACATGCAGGATTTTGCCAAAAACATATGCAAGGAGTAGGCCATGTTGGCCTATAAGAATGAATAGGGTATCTTGCTGTGACAAAGGTCACAGTAATGATATAAGAAATGCCAGTTTTTTGTTTCAGGAGTACTCTGTATCTGCTTCTGCAAGTTGTGCCGTAGAATGAATGAAAGAATTTTTCT
>CAMLXE010000326.1 GCA_946490455.1 uncultured Desulfovibrio sp.
TCTCGGTAATTTGCTGGCTTTTACTGTCACGGCAGGACAATACTCCGAGTATCCACATATGGGTAAGTCAACGCCAGCAACGAACTATGCAAACAAAGCATCTCCACTTCTGTTTCTGGAATCCGCTCCCTCAGGTTGCGTTATGAAGTTGCTTCCATGAAGAAGCTCCTGACAACTTTGGAAAATCGGCAGGGACAGCTCGCGCCACAGCCCACCACCTCAACATTATCAAAACAAAAGCAAGGCATTTCCCGAATGCATACTTTCTCTCTATTTCGATTCAATCGATCACGATATTGCCCCAACTGATACTTCTGCTCTTTCCATTTTCAGATATAATGGAAAAATATCGAACAGACCTTTTCATTCCATTTTGGATTCTCTCTGTTAATCAAGGGCCAATATTTTATAGGAGAACTCCCCATCCAACCTCTTCATCCCATAGCCTGTTCCGTAAACTCAAAGCTTTTAAGCTGCAATTGTCCGTCCTGATAATGTACTATGACGTGGAATCTGGCCTCTTTCCATATGATTTCCTCGCCGTCAACCTCTCTGAAACGCTGAAGACTGCCAAACATTTCCCAGTGGTTTTCGCCTATGGGCTCTATCATCTCCACGTTGGCATAGCCTGGCAGCAAGTCATCCGAGGACAGGTTGCATACATTGCCCGTTTTATCGCTTAGAACGGAAAAATCAATAAAATAACCGTTACCATCAAAGTAGGTCCCCTCGAAGTCTTCGTATCTGCTCACTTCCTGACCGAAGATGGTTCGGGCAATCTCTTCCACCCCATCCTTCGGCACATAACACTGATATTCTTCAGATATACCCTGGAAAAAATCAGGATGTTCATCACGATCCAGACCACAGACCGAGCCTTCAGACAGGATGAGGAAAAAAAGCGCATCCCGGCACAGCTCGTTCTGGGATTTATGAGCATTCTTTGTCAGACCCATACTCCACAGGACAAGCAAATTATCCTTCATGACGAACTGTTCCGCTCGGGACGGGAGTATTCCTTCCGCGAAAGTGGGCAGGGGGCAGAGCAGCTGATACACCAATACCATCAAAAGCAAAACCTTGTTCATAATTCGCCTCGCTGAAGAAATTTACTGTGCGTTGAAGTCGAGGGAAAGGATGCACCAATGCCTGCCCGTCTTTTTGGCGATCAGGCGGAATGTATCCCGCTTGGTTACGCGCAAGATATCGCCTTCTGCCTGATACAGGCCCCGCACTTCGCCTTCCATGACCCATGTGTCATTTTCAGGGTACAGATTAAACGACTGGGCAAAAGCCCCATGCTCATGGTACAGAGGCCAAGACTCGAACAGCCGGACATCATCAACGAACAGCCCTTCCTCCTTCCGCAGGAAGTAGTCGGCCTGAGGTAGGGCGGACTTGTCGAAGGGCCAGCCCAGCCACTCCTGCGCTACGCTCTCCAATTTCGCAAACGGAACATAAAGCCTGTACTGCTCTGGCACTCCGTTAAAAAGTCGCAGAAGTTTCCGCTTATCCTCTTCATTGTCACACGCCTCGGGAAAATTCATGATGCCTTCATTTGAGGCCATCACTAGGAGCTGAAGCGCTGTGCGCGCAACGAAAGAAGGAGAAAGCTGTCCGTTTTCCACCAGACCGAAGGTTTCCGGTCGTGACGTGTCTTTAGGATTCCGCTCGCCGATACTGACACGCAGTTTCCAGAACGAGACCACATTGTCCAGCAAAAGCAACCTGTCCGAGCGACTCATCAACTTGGCCACATTGTTCAGCTCGCGTACTTTCTCAGAATTGACCGGCAGGGGAGGTCGGGGGCGTATGGCATCTTTGCCAGCACGAACCGGAGCTGCGATGCTCAGACACAGGAAAAAACACGCTGCGGACAACAACAGGCGTGTGCGTATGTCTTTCATGGTTCCCTCCTCAGGCATTAAATATACTACCAGTTAGTAGCAGGTTTACCCTAAAAGGGAGCGGCTATGCATCATCCTTGTGATGAAAACTGGACAAAAATCTAAGAAAAGCAGGGTCATCATGAAGATGAAGCGAACTTCTGACGCTCTTCTCCTACTTCCAGTATTCTAACGCAGTGGTTCGTTACGTTCAGTTTTTCTGCTTACCCGTCATCATCTGGATATAGACCATCATTTCCTTGTAAGAAGTCACATTGAGCTTGGAATAGATGTTCCTGTTGTGCGTACGTATGGTATTGATGGAAAGATTGAGTTTATTGGCAATCTCATGTGAATTGAGTCCTGTAATATATAAATCAAAGACGATACGTTCTGTTTTTGTTAAAGTTTCTATTTGATTGATGAACATACGATATGCGCTCAACTCTACCTGCTCAGAGTTTTGCTCTTCAGAGGCATTTTCTCCCAGCTGACGGATCAGCTCCTGCTCTCTGGCCTTCATGAAGGCGATAAGCTCATCCAGTTCTCGAATTTGAGTTGTACTGCCTGCTCCCCCCTCCTTCCTTGCATTGCGTATGCCCTGTAAGACAGGGCTTGCGTAACACCTGGAAAGAAACATGGCCAGCAACACAGCAACTGCCAGAAAAATCATCA
>CAMLXE010000327.1 GCA_946490455.1 uncultured Desulfovibrio sp.
AAGCCAGGCCGGCCGCAGTGATGCCGTTCATGATTCCCTTGTAAGGGGTGGCAGCCCGATAGGGACCTGCCGCTGCAAAGGCGTACGCTTCCACAATGCCGTCAACAACGGCTTCGCCGCCGATGTCTTCCTTGTTGATCTTTGCCCAGCAGCGGGCGAGTCGCCTGTCGGCAAGATTGGACAGAATGCGCAGACTGACCTGTCCACCTGTCAGCTCCGCTATGCGCGGAGCAAGACTCTCGGCCATACTGTTGACCGCATTGGCCCCCATGGCGTCACGGGTATCCACAATCAGATGCGTGACCACCATCACACCGACTTTCGTATTCACGATATGGACTTCCAGATCCTTGGCGCCTCCACCACATTTGACCAGCATGGGGTCAACGGCACTTGCAGAGGCCAGCAGTTCTTCTCTGGCCCCCAGTACGCGCAGGCGGGCTGCTTCCGGATCGGATACGCCCAGCGCCTGAATCTGGGCTCGCATGAGCGAACCGGTACTTGAGGTATGGAATCCTCCGCCCTTGCGCACCAGGCGGGCCATATTGCTGGCGGCGGCGATGACAGAGGGTTCTTCAGTTGCCATGGGAATCAGATAGTCCTTTCCGTTGATCAGAAAGTTGACTGCCACACCAAACGGGATCTGTATGGTTCCAATGACATTTTCCACCATATGGTCGGCAACATCGAGGCCAAGGGCGCCGTTCATGGACAGCAGTTCGAGTTCCCCGTCCGTCAGGTTGGAAAATTCGGCGACCTCTTTCTGACGTTCGGCAACAGATATCTTATAAAATCCTGAAAATGCACTTGATTTCATATGCTACTCCTGTGCGGGCATTATTTCCCATCGTCGATTTTGAGGCGCATGAGCGCTGTAGCCATGGTTTTTCCCAATGTATCAAGACGCAGAGACTGGGTAGCTCCACCGTCAAGGGCTCCTGTCAGAACGAAATTGAAACCGCCGACATCGGGAAGATCGTAGCGGGTGACCGTTCCCTGAACCATGGGACCAAAATGTTCCTTCACCCTTTCGGGCGTCAGTTCTCTTGCAAGCAGGTCATAGTCTTCAGGGTTGCGGGCAAACAGGCAGATATTGCTCACATCTCCCTTGTCTCCCGATCTCCCGTGAGCCAGCTCATACAGATACCGCATTGCCATCAGCATACCTCCCGAATGGTGACATCGAGTTTCACGGCGTCACGCGGGATCAGCGTGGGCCATAGGGCTATGATTTCCACCGGCTTGGGCCGACCGCCGAAGAAACAGTTGGAAGGCGGTCCATTGAGGTTGAACGGAGCAATTTCGGGGGCCAGTTTGGCTGCTTCGGCCTTGTCCTGTGTGCGGATGGCCACACGCAGAACCACTTCGTTGGGAGCATAGTCAGGTTCTCCGGCCGTATTGAGATGCAGCGCGTTGACGCCAAGAAGGTCAAAACGCATGGCTTCGGCCTTCAGTCCGCGTTTCTTGAGAATCTTGCGCAGGATTTCTTCTGCCTTGCGGGCCTTTTCAATGGCAAAGGGCCAGGCGTAGGGCAGATAGCCCACAATTCTGTAGCCGGCTGTGATGCCAAGACAGAGCTTGTAGGTATCCGTGGGAGCCGTCCCGCTTACCCCATCCACACGGACGCGGTCTGGGCCAGTTTGTGTCAGGCGAATATGGCTGAAATCAGCAATGACATCAGGTGCATAGTAGCGTGAAGGATCGTGGATTTCGTAATACAGCTGTTCCTTCAGACTCTGTTCGCTGATGATGCCGCCGCAGTCTGGAGCCTTGGTGATGGTCAGGGTTGAATCCGTGACTTCGGCGATGGGATACCCGAGGTTCTCCAGTTCCGGAACGGTCTGCCAGCCGTAGTCGAAGTTACCTCCGGCTCCCTGTCCACCGCATTCCAGAAGATGACCGGAAAGAATGCCGCGAGCCAGATTGACATAATCGTTTTCCGCCCAGTCAAATTCATGAGCCAGTGGCGCAAGGAACATGCTCGAGTCCGTACTCCGGCCTGTGAGGACAATATCGGCTCCTTCGGCCAATGCCCTGCGGATGGGCTGATGCCCGAAATAGACATTGGCATTGACGATACGGGAGCGTATCTCCTTAAGCTCCTGTCCCGTGTCCATGTTGGTGATGGGGATTCCTGACGCTTCCAGCTCATCCAGACTGTTCAGGAGATCATCTCCGGTCACGGTGGCAATCCGGCAGCGATGTCCTTTTTCGCGGGCAACCTGTTGGACGGCTTCAGCCGCACCGGCCACATTCATGCCACCGGCATTGGTGATGACCCTGATTCCACGTTCCAGACAATCTCCCATTGTTTCCTTCATCAGACCAACAAAATCCCTGGCATAGCCGGCTCTGGGATCCTTTTGGCGCTGGCGCTGCATGATGGACAGCGTGAGTTCGGCCAGATAGTCGCAGGCAAGATAGTGGATGTCTCCATTCCGGATCATATGGATGGCAGCGTCATTGCTGTCTCCCCAGAATCCCTGTCCTCCTCCGATGCGTATTGTTTTCATGCTCTATCCTTTCGTTGGCAGTATTTCGGACTGGCATTCCAGCCTTG
>CAMLXE010000328.1 GCA_946490455.1 uncultured Desulfovibrio sp.
AAAGGTACCAGACTATGACAACAGAACTTGATTGCCGTGGAATCGCCTGCCCTGAACCCGTCATGCGCTGTCGTAAACTGATTGAAGAACAAAAGCCCGCCTCCCTCCGTGTACTGGTAGACAACATGGCCGCCTCCGAAAATGTGAGCCGCTTTCTTGCCCGTAACGGCTATTCGGTAAACGGAAAGCAGGAAGCTCCCGATCTCTGGAGCATAACAGCCATGTCCTCCTGTGAATGTACCATTTCAGAACCAGAAGCCGATACAGCACTCACACAGGGCCGGACTCTGGTCCTGATTACATCTGAGACCTTCGGACGAGGGAATGAGGAACTGGGCGAAAAGCTCATGGGTAATTTTCTGGCGACATTGCCGGAGCTTGGGGAAAGCCTGTGGCGTATCATTCTGCTGAATGGCGGTGTCAGGCTTGCGGCAACTCCCGGCAAGGCTCTGGACAGTCTGAAGAAACTGGAGGCTTCTGGTGTGAGCATCCTTGTCTGTGGTACCTGTCTTGATTTTTATGGATTGCTGGATGTCAAACAGGTGGGACAGACAACGAATATGCTGGATGTAGTGACCAGTCTGGCTCTGGCGGACAAGGTCATCAAACCATAGCTGACGTTTGAGGGAAGGTCTCTCCCCTTCCCTCACCATTTCTCCCGATTGTTTTCTACCTGATTTTTTCACGCCTCTACCATTTTCATAACGATAAAAAATATATTATTTTCAATATTTATAAAAATCCAATCATGCTCAGCAAGAAATTTTCTGTATTGTATCTGAATACGGAAGGGATCTTAACAATTTCTTGACTCCTCAAACGGCATGGTGCCCTTACGACTTATGTCGATTCTTCAAAATCAAAGAACAAGGAGTTTGGCCATGCGTTACATTCTCGCTCTTCTGCTCTCCCTTTCTCTTGCCGTTCCAGCCATTGCCGGATTCAGCGGTCCTGCTGCAGGGGGATTTTCCGGTCCTGGTCCTCAGGAAATCACGCAGGCGGATCAGGTAAAAACAGCTTCTGATGAAACCCCCTGTATCCTGGTTGGAAACATCATCGAACGCGTCCGGCACGATAAGTATACATTTCAGGACGCATCCGGTACTGTGGTCGTGGAGATAGAAAACAAAATTTTTGGCAACAAAGAGGTAACGCCTCAAACCAAAGTAAAGCTGGTCGGCGAAGTGGACAAAAAGCGTCAGCGCCCCAACGAAGTAGAAATTCGCTATCTCGAAATCGTGCAATAGCGCCTGGGTAAAAAGGTGCCGGGAAATACCCCCGGCCCCTTTCCCTGTTTCAGGGCTCCCGGTCTCGGAGGCCGTTTTCAGCTTTTTTGTGCAGGCATACGCCGTTATGGTACCCGTCCAGTGAAAGCATAAAAATTTTCCATGCACATCCCAAAGAAAGGAATTTTCATGGAACAAAGGCGATTGCATGTATTGATCATCGAGGACAATCAGGACATTACAGCCAATCTGTATGCCTTTCTGGAACCTTTGGGTTATGAGCTGGATTGTGCAGGCACAGGAACGGCTGGTCTGGAACTGGCCATAAGCGGCAACTTTGACGCCATTGTTCTGGATATCATGCTGCCGGGTATGGACGGCCTTGCCGTGTGTCACGCTCTGCGCAACAGATACACGCTGTCAACGCCAATCCTTATGCTGACAGCTCGCGATACGGTAGCCGACCGTGTCACAGGACTTGATACCGGAGCCGATGACTATCTTGTCAAACCATTCTCCATGAAAGAACTGGATGCCCGCTTACGGGCACTGGTCCGACGAGCGCAAGGCAAACAGACTCGAGCCGTTCTGTCATGGAACGACATAGAGCTGGACCCGGCAGCTCACAGGGCAAGCCGTAGCGGAACACCTCTCAAGCTCAGCCCTACAGGATTTACCATTCTGGAAACACTGCTGAGAGCAGCCCCGCGAATTGTTTCACGCGCTGAGCTGGAACGCGAAATATGGGGAGACACCCCTCCAGACAGCGATTCTCTGCGGACCCATATTCACGAACTGCGCCAGAAACTGGACAAGCCGTTTGCCCATCCGGTGCTGAAGACCGTTCCCCATGTCGGGTACGGACTCTCCGACGCTCTTTAGATCATGCAGTGTTTTTATCTGTTTTCATTTATGTCAAACTGGTTGCGCGAACAGTGCTCCTCTCTGAAGCATCGTATTACAGGTGCCTTTCTGCTGCTCACACTGGTGACAGGAACCGTCTTCTGTCTCAGTGCCTATTTTACCTATGATGTTGCCTTACAGTATGTCATCCGATGGCATCTGGACCCCATCATGCGCCTTCTCATTACGGCTGAAGAATCGGGCAAACTCAGCAAAGGCGGTGAAAGGATAACCGTCAGCAGTACGGCACTGGCAAAAACACTCCGTGTGCGCTGGTACACTGGGGAGGCCATTCCCGAAGACTTGCGTCCGGACCGCACGCGGGTTCGGGAACTTGTCCGCATCAAAAGCGACCGCTATGCCCTGACGTATCGCACTTCCGAGGGCAAAGAATATGCCGTGGTGGGCAAAATCAAGGATCTTGAT
>CAMLXE010000329.1 GCA_946490455.1 uncultured Desulfovibrio sp.
TTTCCTCTGCGCGTTCAGACCTTTTCTCAAAGGAGACACCATGTACAAACTGATATTGCCTGCCCTGATCTGTGCAGTAACTCTGCTGATCGCAACTCCCGCAGCCAGCTGGGCTCAGGAAACAGGTTCTTCCAAAGCTGCCGCAGCCAATGTGGCTTCCCAAAATACCGGCTCTCAGGACGATAAGGAAACGGCTGCCGCCATGGATGAGGCACAAAAGGCCTACGACAAGGGGCAGTACAAGGAAACCTTCATCATTGTTGAGCCGCTTGCCGCACTGGAACATCCTGCAGCCGAATACCTCCTCGGGCAGATGTATGAACTGGGCCACGGCGTAAAAAAGGATATGCAAAAGGCCGTTGATCTGTTCACCAGAGCGGCGAGCAAGGGCTATGCCGCCGCGCAGGCCAAGCTCGGTCAGATTCATCTTGAAGCCACAAAGGATTACCATTCAGCTCTCGGCTGGTTTCACAAGGCAGCAGAACAGGGATATGCTCTGGCCTACAGCTCGATTGGCGACATGTACGCCAAGGGCTATGGCGTCGATCAGAATTATGCCAAGGCCATCGAGTATTACCGTCAGGCTGCTCTGAATGGAGATCCCAGGGCCTGCCTGAGACTCGGTGTCATGTATGAAAAGGGCGAAGGAGTTCCCGCAGACCTGAAGCAGGCCGCCTTCTGGTACCAGAAGGGAGCTGATCTTGGAGATGCCGAATCGGCTGCCGGCCTCAAGCGCGTCAGCTCCTGATCACTTTCTGCAAATGGCTTTCTGTCCCAAACTGCTCCAGACAGAATCAGGCCCATGCTGCAAAGGTGTATTGCCCCGCAGCATGGGCTTTTTTATCAGCTTTCGAACTGTTCTTCAGAATTCTTTCCCTGGACCGACAGCTTTTCAAATCCCTCCCAACGGGGGATACTTTTGCGGAAATGCTCCAGAATCAAAACGCCTTATCCTCTCCAAGACCATACTCATGAAGTTTCTTATAGAATGTCCGCCGACTCATACCAAGATTCCGCATGGCCAGACTCCTGTTTCCGCCACTGGCTGCCAGAGCCTCAGTCAGCATGTGCCGCTCAAGCCGGGAAATGGCCGTATGCCAATCCTCCACAGGGTGCGGTTCCGATGCCGCACTGTTTTGCGCACCTCTGCCCTGTGCATCTCTCCTTCCAGAATCCGGCGTCCGTATGCCGGTATCCTGACCAAGACCATGCGGGAGATGCCGAACTTCAATACTTCCCTGTTCACACATGATTACGGCATGCTCCAGACTGTTTGCCAGCTCCCGAACATTGCCGGGCCACACATGCTGCCGCAAGGTCTGCAGAACCTCCTGAGAAAGCGTCAGATTCTTTCCATATCGGCTATTGAACTTCTTCAGCATATTGGCTGCAAGCAGGAGGACATCATCCCCCCGCTCACGCAGTGGTGGCAGCACAATTCCCACCACATTCAGCCGGTAATAGAGATCCTGACGAAACACACCTGTTTCGGAAAGCTTGCGGATATTCTTGTTCGTGGCGGCAATGATCCTCACATTCACACACATTGTCCCTGACCTTCCGATCTTCTCAATCTCCTTTTCCTGCAGGACACGCAGCAGCTTGGACTGCATGAGATACGGCATGTCGCCTATCTCGTCGAGAAAGAGAGTTCCTCCCTCTGCCAGCTCGAACTTCCCCATCCGCCCGCCCTTGCTTGCTCCCGTAAAGGATCTTTCTTCATATCCAAAAAGCTCGCTCTCCAGCAGGCTTTCGGGCACGGCAGCACAGTTCACGGCAATAAAGGGTCCTCCGGCCCGACGGCTGGCCGCATGAATGGCTCTGGCCATAACCTCCTTTCCCGTTCCATTTTCGCCAAGAAGCAACACAGGTGCATCAGTATCCGCCACAATCGCCGCCTGCCCGAGGACCTTCATGAATCCGGGATCTCTTCCCTCTATCTCGCTGAAGGACCTGGGCAGCTCACGCTGGGTTTCCAGTTCCTCACGAAAATGATCCGCCAGTTTTCTGACGCGAATCAGCTCATGGGAAAGTTCTCTGGATTCCGTCACATCCTCAAAAAAAGAAACCACTCCCAGAAGCGTGGTATCCGAACGCAACGGCAGGATATTCACCTTGACCTGACGATTGATCGAATGAATTCGTACGGTACGTTCACGGACTTCATGCCCGCTTTCCAGAACATCAAGAAGGGTTGCCCCCGGTTCAATATCCTTCATGAGGCGCCCAAGGACCTTATAGCGCGGCACGCCCAGAATGCGTTCATAGGCATCATTAAGATAGACAATCCGCCCTTCGGCGTTCACGACGACAATACCTATGGGGACCAGATCCAGTACCTGCTCCGTGATGGCTGCTGCTCCGTTTTTCCTGCTTTCCATTGGTGCCTTTCCGTTTGCTGTATCTTTTATATATATCTGTATTGTTAATATATACCTTTTTCTTTATCAAGAACGATTTTCTGTATATTTAATATACATATAAAAAGAGTTAAAAATACGAATAATAAATAAAAAAAAATAATTATAAATATGGAACAGAGA
>CAMLXE010000330.1 GCA_946490455.1 uncultured Desulfovibrio sp.
GGGCAATGAGCAGTCCCTGAATCATGAAGGCCGTTTCCACAAGATCGGCCCCATTGTCCTGCTCGCCGAAGGAAATCGTCTTGCCCGTGTGTCCGTCAAGCCAGTGAGGAAAGGCTCCGTGCAGATTCCTGCGATCCGTCCTGTCACGCAGAAACGTGGCTATCTTAAGAATGCGCTCTGCAGCATCCTGTCTGGCTACCCAGCCTCTTTCCGCAGCGACGACAATGGCCGCAACGCCGAAACCTGACCCTCCTATGGTTGCCTGACCGCTTTCTTTGTTCCGGCTGTCCTCATAGGCCAGACCAGACTCGGGAAAAGTATGCTCCCACATGTATCGGAAAGCATCATACTGCAGCTTGTCAAGCAGCAGTCTGTCTCTGACGTAGGCATCATCGGGCTTGAAATCACTCAATGTCGCCGGAGCTGGCTGCACGACTTCGGCGTTCTGCACGGCTGGCGTCTCCTGCTCCTGAGAAGCAAAGATCGAACAGGGAAACAGAAGCACAGCGGAAGCCACAGCCAGAAAAACTCGTTTTCTCAGATTCATAACCGTCCACCGAGGTTGAAGGCACTGTATTCTGAAGGTTCTTCAAGAATAAATATGCAGGAAATCCACTTCCCTGCCGAATATAACTAGCCGTAATTTCTTCGCTGTGCAAGCGGCCGCACACAGTTTTCTTTCATCAGGCGGCCCCGGGACACATCGTCACACTCAAAAATCCTGAACGCGTGATAAAGCATCGAACCGCGCTTTTCCCTTTCTGTGTCATCGAAGAACATGTCCCGGGAATTCAGGGTACAAAAAAAGGAGAACCACAACCGTGGTTCTCCCGTACTCGCTATGGGAAAAAAGCTTACGCCTGAGCTTCGGCAGGAGCTTCAGCAGCCTGCTTGGTCAGTTCAATGATGGCCATCGGGGCGCAGTCGCCGCGACGGGGTATCGCCAGCTTCACCACGCGGGTGAAACCGCCGGGCACGCCGGCAAAGCGAGGAGCGATTTCATCGAACAGCTTCTGCACGAGCTGATGGCTGCCCAGTTCGCGGTAAGCCTGACGACGGGCGGCCACGTCGTTGCGACGAGCCAGAGTAATGAGAGATTCGACCACACCGCGCAGCTCCTTGGCCTTGACCTCGGTGGTACGAATCCGGCCGTGCGTGAGCAGGGCCTTGGACATATTGCGAAGCAGAGCCTTGCGATGCGAAGGATTTCTGCTCAGTTTCTTACCAGAGTTGCTATGCCTCATGGTGCTGCTTCCTCTTCCATTCCTGGTATTTCTTATCGAAGGAGTCGACCTTCATGCCGAAATCAAGGCCCATGTCGAGAAGAACGTTCTTGATTTCGTCCAAGGACTTCTTGCCGAAGTTCTTGGTCTTGAGCATTTCGTTTTCGGAACGCTGCACCAGTTCACCGACCAGCGCGATATTGGCGCTGCGCAGGCAGTTGGTGGCACGCACGGAAAGCTCAAGATCGTCGATGCTCTTGAAGAGATTTTCGTTGAATTCCCCGTTGTCGCAGGCGCCAAGACCGCTCTCGTCAGAAATATGCTCGTCGAAGTTGATGAACACGGAAATCTGATCCTTGATGATCTTTGCGCTGTAGGCAATGGCGTCTTCAGGGGTAACGGAACCGTCCGTCCAGACTTCGAGGATCAACTTGTCGTAGTTGGTCATCTGGCCCACACGGGCAGCCTCGATGGTATAGGCGACCTTGCGCACGGGAGAAAAGCTGGAATCAAGCTTGATGATGCCGATTTCATCGGAAAGTCCTTCGTGCATGTCGGCAGGAACATAGCCCTTGCCCATGCGGACCTCGAACTCAAGATTGAATTCCACGTCTTCCGTAAGCGTGGCGATATGCAGCTCAGGGTTGAGCACGGCCACGTGCTGGTTGCCCTGAATATCGCCGGCGGTCACCTCACCCTTCTTGTTGACATTGAGGGTGACCGTCTGAGGAACGTCTGTATCCATCGCGAGACGAACCTGCTTGATGTTCAGGATGATGTCCGTCACATCTTCAAGCACGCCGGGGATGGTGGTAAACTCATGCTGTACGCCCGCAATTTTGACGGACACAAACGCTGCGCCCTGAAGGGATGCCAAAAGCACTCTGCGCAACGCGTTGCCGATGGTGGTACCGTAGCCGCGTTCCAGAGGTTCGCACACGAACTTGCCGTACATGGTATCGGCAGGGTCGTTCTCGCGGACGATCTGTTCGGGCTTGACGAGCACCGCCCAGTTGCGGGCGTTGATGAGCCTGTTGGCTTGTTTGCTGAGCATGGGAGTTCCTGCTTATTTCGAGTAAAGTTCGACGATAAGGGATTCTTCGATGGGAGTCTGAATATCGTCGCGCTGGGGAAGGGCCTTGATCACACCCTTGAAGGACGCGCCGTCAACTTCCACCCATGCAGGGCAGCCACGGCGGGCGATGACGTCCTGAGCGGCAGCGATGACGGGAATGTTGCGGTTCTTTTCCGGAACGGCGATTTCGTCGCCCACGCGGACCTGCAGGGACGGAATGGTCACCTTGCGGCCGTTGAGGGTGA
>CAMLXE010000331.1 GCA_946490455.1 uncultured Desulfovibrio sp.
ACTGGTCAGACGTGCTCCAAGGAGAGGCAGGAAGTGGCGAAGTGGGGCAAGGTCCACAAACTTGAGTGCACTTTCGCCGATAATTTTCAGACGTGCAGGTCGCGTCACCATCTGAAAAAGAATGAGATACAGATTGAAGGCATCATCACCGACATGCACTACCTTGTCCAGAATGGGCTTGTTGTAGCCGGTAATGGGCGCCGTTTCCTGACACAGAATTCGACCATCTTCTTCCCAGCGCAGGCGTGCTCCTACCTGATTGAGGGCCTTGAGACATTCAAGCACAGGTGTATTCAGGACCACATCCTTCAGAGTACAGACATGGCCGCAAGCTGCAGCCAGTACCATGTTCATACGAGGAAGACGGTCCGATGCCGGAGCAGGGAGGTCGATATCTACAGGCTTGTGAGCTGGCGCAAGATTAAAGGATGCAGGCTGTTCCAGACTTGGAGGGGTTACCTCAACTTCCTGAAGAAGCGCAAAAAGCTGCCTGATGAGCCGTGGATCACGGCTGACAGCGGTGGCTCCCGATTCCCACGAGGTCCGCAGTTCCCGTTCATGCTCGGCGGCTCCTCCACCGGGGAGGCGGCTGAGCATCCGGCTGCGTCGTACAATCAGACGAATCAGCTCTCTGTCGAGTTCACGCAATTCTGCAAGAAGACCCGTGCCGCGATGGGGACGGGGACGTTCGCCGTCAGCATGAGATGACCGTTCCAGGCGGTTACGTTCAGAACGGGAACCCCAGTCAGACCGTTCCTGGGGACGATTTCTGGATTCGTTAAAATCTCTGGGATTGCGGGGATCGCGGGAGTTGCTTCTGCTGATCATGGAAAAATCTCGTAGGATGGAGGGAGGAGAAAAAACTCAATTCCGACAATTGGTTTCGTACTGGCAAGAGTGCCTGTTTTCAGATGCCGTGAAAATATTTCCTATACTCCAAATGTGGTTTGTTTGCAAGGTGTTCTTGAGTGATGTCGGCCAGTTCCCCACATGCCGGAATGGGAATGTCTTCGCCTGTTTGACAGGTTTGTCTTGCCGGCATAGCCTCCCTAAAAGGAAAAGACGGATTGGAGACATCGTATTCATATCAAAGTATTCTGAAAGGAAAAAGCATGCGGTATCGCGAACTTGGGAAATCAGGTATCAGCGCCTCAGTGGTGGCTTTTGGTGCATGGGCCATTGGTGGCTGGAACTGGGGTGGAACGGAAGATGGCAAGGGAATCAGCGCCATCCATGCGGCGTTGGATCATGGAATTAATTTTATCGATACCGCTCCCATGTATGGCATGGGACATTCGGAAGAAGTTGTGGGCCGCGCCTTGAGGGGGCAGAGGGACAAGGTCGTTCTGGCTACCAAATGCGGTATGGTCTGGGATGGTACTGAAAGGGGGGATTTCCGCTTTGCTACTGATGAGCATGGGGTTCGGGAAGATGGGCCCATCAAGGTATATAAATACCTGGGTGGAGATTCCATCCGGAGGGAGGTCGAAAGCAGCCTGAAGAGGCTGGGAACAGACTATATTGATCTGTATCAGACCCATTGGCAGGATTCCACAACACCCATTTCGGAAACCATGGGCGTGCTCATGGATCTCAAACGTGAAGGAAAGATCCGGGCCATTGGCTGTTCCAATGCTTCTCCTGTGCAGATGGAGGCTTATGTTGCCAATGGTCAGCTTGATGTAGATCAGGAACTCTATTCCATGCTCGACAGGGAACATGAAATGGACAATCTCCCCTGGTGCAGGGAGCATGGAACAGCCTTCCTTGCCTATTCTCCTCTGGGACAGGGGCTGCTCACCGGAGCTATTGGACCTGACCGGGTTTTTGGCCCTGGGGACATGCGCAGGACAAAACCACGTTTCAGTGTCGAAAATCGGATGCGTATCGCGTCCATGCTGCAGCAGTTCAACACTCTGACTGAAAAATATGCCTGTACTACGGGGCAGCTGGTGCTTGCGTGGACTCTGGAACAGCCAGGATGCACGCATGTCCTTGCAGGGGCACGAGATGAAGCGCAGATTCTGGAAAACCTGCGTGGAGGAGAACTTATCCTTGCTCCAGAGGATTTGACGCTGATGCGTGAAACCTTGCTGGATTCGGGGCTGTAGTGAACGCAGGCCGGGTACTCAGACTTGAAAGACAGATGGGGGGCAGCAAAGACTACCCCCCATTTTCTATGGGCAAAAATCGCTGATCCGGTATCAGAGGATACCGCAGAACTGCATGAGCGCGATACTGACAGGAATGGTGATAATGGACAGGGCGGTATTCATGACGATACCAAGAGAGGAGTCGTCAGTGGCGATCTGATATTTTTCGGCAATGATATAGGCGGCAATGCCAGTGGGCATGCTTACCACAATAATGGATACGCCAAGGGCGACACCCTGGATTCCGCACAGACTGAGAACTCCATAGAGAATAATGGGCTGAATGACCAGCTTGAAAAGATGAATGGGCAGTTGGCGGCTGAACCAGCCGGGCACAAAGCCACGTGAAGAAGTCATTTGGGCAGAGAGAATCATGCCCATGCAGAAC
>CAMLXE010000332.1 GCA_946490455.1 uncultured Desulfovibrio sp.
CTCGGCCCCAGACGTCTCCCCGGTGGGACCCTGGAGCTTGTACTTGCCCGACCGTCCCAGCTGGCGGATTTCACCTCGCTGGTCACACGAGAAGCGCCTCAGATTGTTCTTGGACAGGCCCGCCCTCATGCGGATGGTTCCCTGCACCTTCCCATTTCCTTTACCGACAGTTTTGCCACTCAGACCAGAAATCTGGCTGTGGATCAGGTATTGCGGACCATTTCCAGTCGTATTGACCAGTTTGGTGTAGCTGAACCCGACATTCGCCGGCAGCAGGATTACCGCATCATGATCCAGCTTCCGGGCCTGACCAATGTCAAACGTGCCGTTCAGCTTGTGGGACAGGCAGCACACCTGTCCTTCCATCTGGTACGCGACGATATCGCCCCCGGACAGATTCTGCCTCCTGGCGTTGCCCTGTATCCCATGCAGGCCCGATCCGAACAGGATGCGGCCATACGGCTTCCGCTTGATACAACGCCGCTCCTGAGCGGTGAGGAAGTTGCCGATGCCCGCCCCGGATTCGATGACAAGGGCAATGCCATGGTCAGCCTCTCCTTTACTCCACGCGGAGCAAATCTCTTTGAGCTGGCCACAGGAGAACACAAGGGCAGAAAGCTGGCCATTGTGCTTGATGGCGAAATCCGAAGCGCTCCCGTCATCCAGGAAAAGATTTCCGGAGGGCAGGCCAGCATTACGGGCCAGTTCACCCCGGAAGAGGCTCAGGACCTCGCCATAGCGCTGCGCTCCGGCTCTCTCGCCGCCCCAGTGCATGTTCTTGAAGAGAGGACGGTTGGCCCCGCTCTTGGTGAAGCCTCCATTCTCAGCGGTCTGCTGGCTGCGGCCATCGGAACGCTGGCTGTCATGATCATCATGCCCCTTCGGTATGGCTGGTCGGGCATGCTTGCCAACGGCATGCTCATCTGCACGCTCACCCTGCTCATGGGAGGCATGTCCGCACTGGGGGCCACCCTGACGCTGCCCGGTATTGCCGGCATAGTTCTGACCATTGGTATGGCTGTTGATGCCAACGTCCTTATCTTTGAACGAATCCGGGAAGAACTGGCACTGGGGCTCAGTGCCCCCAAGGCCATCCGGGCAGGATTTGAGAGAGCAAGCCTGTCCATCACGGATTCCAACATCACAACAGTCATTGTGGCAGCCATTCTTTACCAGTTCGGCACAGGGCCAGTTCGTGGTTTTGCCGTTACCCTGACCCTCGGCATCATTGCCTCCATGTTTACAGCCATCTTTGTCTGTCGCGTGGTGCTTGATGCATGGATGGAACATACTCAGGGCAAACGGCTCGGCATGTACGGTCCCATGGAACTGAGGACGGCATCCAGCAGGCTCGCCCACTTCCCCTTCTTACGGCATGCAAAACATCTGGGCATCATGACGGGGGTGCTTCTGGCAGCTGCCATTCTTGCGGGCAGCCTGCGTGGAGGACTTCAGTATGGTGTTGATTTTTCCGGAGGGGTGGCGGCACAGGTTCACTTTGAACATCCCGTTTCGGATGGCGACATTGCTTCCGGCCTTGCCGCCATGAATCTTGAAGGGTTCACCTCTCAGCAGTACGGCGATGACGGAACACGCTGGCTGCTGCGTTTTGGACTGCCCGACATGCCGCCTCAGGAACTGGGAGAACGGCTGCACTCCACACTCAGCACTACTGTGGATGGAGGAACCGTTACCCTTGAACGACTGGAAACGGTAGGCCCCAAAGTCGGCAATGATCTGCGCAACTCGGCTCTGGAAGCCATCTACTATGCCCTGCTTCTGATTACCGTCTATATTTCCGGACGCTTTGAACAACGCTGGGGTACGGCTGCTCTGATTGCCGCATCCCTTGTGGCCGCCATGGCTGGACTCCAGTGGGCTGGGGTAGCAACGGAATGGCGCATTGCTGCCGCAATGCTCCTGACTCTGTGCCTCTGCTGGAAATTCCAGCTTGCCTTTGCCGCTGGGGCCATGGCGAGCCTGCTCTTTGATGTCAGTACAACGGTAAGTGTTCTCATTCTCCTCGATCAGGAAATTGATCTCAACATTGTTGCCGCACTGCTGACCATTATTGGCTACTCACTCAATGATACCATCGTCATTTTTGACCGTATCCGGGAAATGCTGAGACGTGAAGAAAATGATTCTCCGCGCTCACTTGGTGAAATCATTCAGGATGCTCTTGGTCAGACCATGAGTCGCACGCTGCTGACAGCAGGAACGACGCTGGCAGCCGCCTTTGCCCTCTTCATTCTGGGCGGGAATGTCATTCATGGTTTTGCACTGACCATGCTCATAGGCGTTTTCATGGGAACTCTTTCCTCGCTCTTTGTCGCCGCACCTATCCTCCCCCTGTTCGGTGACAGCTCCAGATTCAAAACGATAGTCACCTCCGACTCGTTTGATAAACCTGGAGAACACGGCGTGGTCTGAGACAAGGATCCCCCCTCCTTTTCCCATGCAGGCGGGTACTCTTCTCCCCCAAGGAGGATACCTGCCACTTCTCCCCCCACCTGCAGCGTTCCGGTCCCCCCCC
>CAMLXE010000333.1 GCA_946490455.1 uncultured Desulfovibrio sp.
GGCCGAATACGAGGCTGAAAGCCTGCAGCTGTCTTCTGGCCGGCAGGGGAGAGCAGATTGACTCGGCTGCCGACTTTCAGGCTGAGTCGGTCCGCTAGTTCCTTTCCGACAATAACGCCTGGAGGAGCCCCCGCCACACTGGGAGCAAGAGATGCCACATCGCCCTGAATCAGATTGCCAAGCATGGAAATGACATGAGGCGCAGTAACAGGATCTATCCCACGAAAGACAACACCCTTTACTCCGCGCGGGGAAGAAATCATTCCTTCGGCGTAGAGAAAGGGAGTAGATCCGGCAACACCCGGAGTGGAATCGATCCGTTTGAGCGTGACATCAATTCCTGACAGGCGTTCCGGCCGCACTTGCCCATCCGTATTCTGTGCGCTTTCTCCGGGACGAGCGATGAGCGCATGCAGAGGACCAGAAATGATGATATGGGCATTAGCTCCCAGAATTTTATCTCGAATGTCGCTTGTGAAACCGTTGTAGACACCAAGGACAACGACAAGAGCCGCCACCCCCAGCGCTACGCCGAGAACGGACATGACCGAGATGACATAAATAAAGGCCTGTTTGCGTCGTGCAAAAAGGTAACGCAGAGCTACAAAAAGTTCGAAGCGCATTCGTCTATACTTCCGGCTTGAGCAGCGGGAAGAAGATAACCTCGCGAATGGAAGGAGAATCGGTCAGCAGCATGACCAGTCGATCTATACCGATACCTTCACCGGCAGCCGGGGGCATACCGTATTCAAGAGCGCGCAGGTAATCTTCATCCATTTCACAGGCTTCATCATCACCAGCCGCTTTTTCGCGAACCTGTTCCTCAAAGCGCATACGCAGGTCGATGGGGTCGTTCAGTTCGGAAAAGGCGTTTCCATATTCGCGACCCATGATAAAAAGTTCAAAACGGTCGGTGACTTCAGGATTGTCCTTGTTCCTGCGTGCCAACGGAGAGATTTCCGTCGGGTAATGATAGATGAAGGTTGGCTGGATGAGCTTGGGTTCAACGTCAAGGTCAAAGAGCTTGGCCTGGAGTTTTCCGAGCTTGTCCGTCGTCAGAATCTTTTCACCATGTTCGCGGACATACTGGGAGACCTTATTGAAGTCATTGTAGAACTCTGGAGAATGTCCACCGATCTTTTCCAGAGATTCGTGGAAGGTGAGACGTTGCCACTTACCTTTTGAGAGATCCAGCTCTGTTCCCTGATAGGTAATGACAGGACTGCCGCAAACCTCGGTTGCCAGGTGAGAGAAGAGATCCTCCGTCAGGTCCATCAAATCATAGAAGGTTGCATAGGCCCAGTAGAATTCACACATGGTGAATTCTGGATTGTGGCGTACGGAAATACCTTCATTGCGGAAGTTGCGATTCAGTTCAAATACCTTTTCAAAACCGCCGACAAGAAGTCTCTTCAGGTACAGCTCGGGAGCAATACGCATATAAAGCTGCATGTCCAGCGCATTGTGGTGCGTGATGAACGGACGTGCGGCAGCACCACCAGCCACAGGGTGCAGCATGGGCGTTTCCACTTCAACAAAACCACGTTCTTCAAGAAACGCACGAAATTCCCTGATAATTTTGCTGCGCTTGCGGAAAATGTCGCGGACCCGCGGGTTGACAATCAGGTCGACATAACGCTGACGATATCTGATTTCAACATTGGTAAGTCCCTTATGCTTTTCAGGGAGGGCACGGAAGGACTTGGAAAGCAGAACGACGCTGTCACAGGAAATGGTCAGTTCGTCTGTCTTGGTCCGGAAAAGCTTGCCGTGGACGCCGACAATATCGCCAATATCGAATTTGCGGAATTGTGCATAGGCTTCGTCTCCCATCCGTTCACGGGAGGCATAGCACTGAATTCTGCCACTGCGATCCATAATATGGAAAAAGGCAACCTTACCAAAAGAACGCTGAGAGACTATGCGTCCTGCACAGGTGAAGCGTTCGTCCAGTTCTTCAAGCTCGGAAGCCGAGTAGGCTTCATATTCCGCGCGAATGGCGCCTGCATCGTGTTCCTTGATGAATCCATTGGGGTGCAGATCGACTCCCGCATCCATGAGATCACAGGATTTTACCACACAGTTTTTCACCACTTCATTAAGCTCATCCTTGTCGGCAAGGCTCTGAAGCATAGGCATGAAATATGCTGCATGGTCCGATTTCGTGGCAAGCTTGATTGACTTGCGATTCGTTTTTTCCTGGTTGCTCAAGGGAATCTCTCCGTATGATAACGAGTGGCACAAAGAACGCAGCGGTTTGGCCTTTTCAGACTGTTCCCGCAATCAGAGGCTTTTCTGACATATGTCCCGATTTCCTTGCAAGAAATCTGACCGGACGGTGTGCTCAGGAAAAATGCACTCTGGCAAAGCATACCGCAATGCCTTGCGCTCTTCCTACACAGTCAGTATTCGACTGTTCTTACATCGAGTTGCATCCGCAAATCGGTAGTCCAATTAAGCTGTTCAGTCAAGCGGTGACACCTGCCGGATAAAAAAAATGAAAAAAATGAAAAAAAGTATTGACGAAGTGAG
>CAMLXE010000334.1 GCA_946490455.1 uncultured Desulfovibrio sp.
TGGATCTTTATGATAATCACTATGATATCGTGACCGGAGAATTCGATGATGCCAATACATATCGAAATCTTCGTGTTGATAAGGCCGCTCTGGTCGCCGCCTTTTGTGATGATCTGAAAAACACCAACATCGCTTCAACCGTACGGGAAGCAGCACCTTCCACATTGCTGGCTGCAAGCGCCGAAAATCTGGAAGCAATGAATATTCTGCAGCTGGCAGGGTGTGATCTCGTCTATTCCTTTGAGCAGATGCTTGGAAGAAGTCTTGCCAGACGCGTGTATGGAACACGGGCGCAGTCAAACATTATTGCCCGCTTCGGTACGCTCTGTATTGCAGAAGCTCCTGTTGTTCACACGGAGTTTATCGGATTGACACTGATGGAATGCGGTCTGAGAGAACGCTTTGGCCTGAATGTGGTCGGCCTCTGGGAAGGGAATACCTATCTGCCTGCCCGACCGGATAGCCGTATAGAAAAGTCATCCATTCTGCTACTGTCTGGGACGGCCAACCAGCTTTCGGCCTATGACCGCAAGGCCGAAAAGAGAGTTACGGATACGGCTCCGGTTCTTATCCTCGGTGGTGGCAAGGTGGGCATGTCAGCGGCCGAAGCCCTTGATCGAAGGGGCGTTCCCTATCATCTGGTGGAGAAGAATGCCCGTCTCGTTGATACGGAGGACCCACGTTATATTATTGGCAATGCCGGTGATTTTGAGGTCCTGCGACGTGCCGGCATTCTGGAAACGCCTTCGGTTATCATTACGACCCATAATGATGACCTGAATATTTACCTGACCATCTACTGTCGTAAGCTGCGACCTGATATGCAGATTCTCAGTCGATCCACGCTGGATCGAAATGTGGCCTCCCTGTATAACGCCGGAGCCAATCTGGTCATGTCCCATGCCTCCATGGCTGCAAGTACCATCATCAATCTGCTCAGCCCCGGCCGGATGACCATTCTGACCGAAGGCATGCTGATTTTTCGGGTTGTTGCTCCACCTTCTCTGATTGGCCTTTCCCTGAAGGAGAGTCATATACGAGAGAGAACGGAATGCAATGTGGTGGCACTGCGTCATGGACAGGAGTTGAGTGTTCCTCCAGATCCTCAGGTGCCCATTCAGAAAGGAACAGAACTGATACTGATCGGTTCCGCTGAGGCGGAGCATCGGTTTATGTCTGCGTTTCCAAGTAATTAGTAAAGAAAATCTTTTGGTCCCTGTCGTGCGTCATGGTCAGTGAATTGCAGAGATAACGGTCTATGTCTCATTGGAATGATCCTGTAATAGAGACGAGTGACCTGGTCAGTGCGGAAAATCCTTTTAGAAAGGCAGGGGATGAGTCTATAGTATATTCACTCTTGCCAAACGCAATTTGACAATATACATTATTCTGACTTCATAATCTGTTTTCGTACGGAGGAATCATGTCACGTTTTGATTTGGAACCTGAAGGCTTTGACTATCAGGGGAACCTGATGCGTCCCCCGAGCGAGCATGACAGCATTCTCATTCAGGCCACAGTTGGCTGTTCGCATAACAAATGTGCGTTTTGCAATGCCTACCGCGACAAGCGGCCCTTTATTATCAAACCACAGGAAACCATCCTTCGGGATCTTGCGTTTGCCTCAAAGTATTGTCGTCGGCAATCTCGTGTTTTTCTGATGGATGGAGATGCACTTATCATACCGCAGAAGCGGCTGGTATGGACCCTGGAGCAGATTCGGGAAAAACTTCCCTGGGTAACGCGTGTCGGGCTGTATGCCAATGGAAAGAGCATTCGGGCCAAATCTGATGCTGATCTGCGCGAACTGGCCAGCCTCGGATTGGGAATTGCCTACCTTGGAGTAGAGAGCGGAGATGATGTGACCCTGAAACGGATTTGCAAGGGATCAACGTCTGAACAGCTGATTCGGGAAGGACGGCGTCTGGAAGATGCTGGAATTGCAGCATCAGTGACAGTGTTGCTTGGAATTGGAGGACGCGAACGGTCTTTGATTCATGCGCGAGAGACAGGACGTGTCCTGACGGCAATGGATCCTTCCTATGTAGGTGCACTGTCCGTTCTGGTCATGCCGCACACGCCTCTGGCAGAACAGCAGGCTCGAGGTGAATTTGTCATGCCTTCGCCGCACGAACTGATGCTTGAACTTCGTGAAATGGTGGCCCATACGGATTTGACGCACGGCCTGTTCCGTTCCAATCATGCCTCGAACTATCTGCCGCTCAAGATTACCTATCCTGAAGGGAAGGCAGCTGCCCTCAGAACCATTGATGCTGCCATTAATGGAGAGATAGCGCTCAAGCCGGAGTGGTATCGCGCTCTTTAGCAGCGCTCTTTCGTCTTATCGTCAGTTTGCGTCCGGTAGTGAAGCAATATTGGGTAGCTGGATACATAAAAACAGAAAAGAGTCGTTTGGTTCAAATAGGTCTGACTACAAAATGGGTATGCATTTTCATGCATACCCATTTGTTATTGGACCATTATGCCGTGTTTCGTCCAGATGGCATGTGGTTGCTGCCGACCATCGGCA
>CAMLXE010000335.1 GCA_946490455.1 uncultured Desulfovibrio sp.
ACCAACTGATTAAGAGTCAGCTGCTCTACCAATTGAGCTAATGACCCGTGCCTCGTGGCGTGAAAAGAGGTTTAGACGCATCGGGTCATTCTGTCAACAAGTTTTTTGCCAATAAGCCAAAAAAAGTGTATCTGCCTTACATGAACAAGAGAACATTTTTACCTTTTATACTTTTTCATATTGTTTTTATTGGTACTTTTTTTGCCTCTTCATTTTGTCAGGCTACGGAAAAAATTTGGTCTGCACACGTTTTCTATGCAGTAGAAAACGAGAGGCAAAAGGAAATTCCGCTGGCAGCCATTCAGATTTCCCTTGCCGATGGCTATCACGTCTATGCACATGCCAGTGACGCTGACATTCCCACGGAACTGACCCTACAGCATTCCGACGGGACTCCTGTCTCCGCCACCATCCTCTACCCCACCGGGCATGCGCAACCGGATATTTTTGACCCCAACAAACAGATTCAGGCCTATACCGGTGATTTTTTCATTTTTATCAGACCGGACACCCTGCCTGCCTCTCGTTCTTTCACAGTTTCCCTGTCTTTTCTGGCCTGCTCCAGCCGTAACTGTGTTCCTGTCATGGATCGACTTTCTCTTGCCTTTCCCACGTCTCTGCCAGCTCTGAATACGGTAAACTGGAAGGATGCCTATCAGGCACTTGCTCTTGCCGAGTCCCCGATGTTCAGCAGTGCTGATCAATTACCTGACGCCATTGTGTCGAAAAAAGTACCGCCTTCATCGCCGTCCATCAACGCAGCGCAGCTGTCCTCCTACCCAGAAACGAAGGCATCTGTCCTATCTTCCCTGCCGGATCTTTCCCCACGTATCCTGCAGGACGCTTTGGAACCAACGGCACTGGGTACAGCACTTCTTTTGGGACTTCTTGCGGGTCTCGTTCTTAACGTCATGCCCTGTGTTCTCCCTGTTCTGACCATGAAAATTTCGGCACTGCTCTCGGCTTCAGGGCATACCGACGCCCGAATCCGCATGATTCGCTTTCGGGAACACAATCTGCTTTTCGCTGCCGGAATTCTGACCTGGTTTCTGATTCTTGCTCTCTGTATCGGCGTGTTTGAACTGGCCTGGGGCGGACTTTTTCAGGACAGCAGACTCGTCTTTGGACTTCTTTTGCTGGTTTTTCTCCTTGCCCTCTCCCTCTTCGATGTCTTTACCCTGCCCATTCTTGACTTCAAGATCGGCGCTTCGACGACACCGCGCCTCCAAGCCTATCTGACCGGACTTGTGGCTACCCTGCTTGCCACGCCATGCAGTGGTCCTCTGCTGGGAGGGGTACTGGGCTGGACAGCCCTTCAGCCTCTGCCCGTTATTGTGGCGGTCTTCATGTCCACCGGTATTGGTATGGCCCTGCCATACCTGCTTTTGACCATTTGGCCTGGGGGCGCCAAAATTCTTCCCAAACCGGGGCCATGGACAGGAATCATGGAGAGGCTCGTAGGCTTCTTCCTTATGGGAACCGCACTGTATCTTCTCTCCATTCTACCAGAAAATCTTCGCCTGAAGGCTCTTGTTGTCCTGCTTGTGGCTGCACTGGCAGCGTGGATCTGGGGACGCTGGGGAAGCTTCCACACGGCAGGTCCTCGCAAGGTTCTGGTAGCCATACTGGTCCTGATCATGCTTGGAGGAGCTGTTGGCTGGGCCTTTATTCCCCGTCCGGCTTCCGTGCCGTGGATCTCCTTCAACATGACTACCTTCCATTCTCTTTGGAGCAAGGAACCACTCTTTGTAGAATTTACTGCCGACTGGTGCCCGTCCTGCAAGGTTCTTGAACACACCGTTCTGACGCCGTCCAGACTGGAAACACTGACCAGACGTTACGGTGTCCAGCTTATCCGAGTGGACCTGACTCGCCAGGATCCAGATGGGGAAGCTCTACTTCGTGCGCTCGATAGCGTAAGCATCCCTGTCGCAGCGATTTTTCCTGCCGGAGATGAAGCCAATCGTCCTCTTGTGTTGCGGGATCTGTACACGGCAAGCCAGCTTGAATCTGCTTTTGAAACCCTGTTACCGCGGAAAAAATAATGCTGATTTCATCATCCCGTACTGCTCTGCAGCACCTTGAAATTGTTATGGTTGGAACCAAATTTCCAGAAAATGTAGGCATGGCTGCCCGGGCTTGTGCCAACATGGGCTGCGGTCGTCTGACGCTTGCGGCACCAGCCTGGTGGGATAAAGAAAAAGCCCGTCCTCTGGCCACAGCAAAGGGAGAACCGCTTCTTGACGCACTTGAAGTCAAGGAGAGCCTCTCCGATGCACTCAAAGATAGTGTTTTGACCATTGGTACGACAGCCCGCACAGGAGGCTGGAGGCAGGGTATCATTACACCAGAAAAAGCGGCCGAGGAATTGGCTTCCCTCCTGCATGAAGGCAGTCCTGCCGCCATTGTCTTCGGCCCGGAAGATCGAGGACTCAACAATGAAGAAATAGAACAGTGCCAGCGGCTGGTTACTATTCCCACTGCTGGGGAAGCTTCCTCCCTCAATGTAGCACAGGCCATT
>CAMLXE010000336.1 GCA_946490455.1 uncultured Desulfovibrio sp.
TTCTTTCAGTCTCCAGAGGCAGTCCAGACTTTCAAAAAAGCCGCAGCCATCGGCGCCGGGCTTGACGCCGATGGCATTGCCGCCATGAATGCGGCCTCGCGTACACTTGTCCAGCGCCTCCTCAAAAGCTGAATCAGCCCGAACAGGGAGGCACGCAGACACTACTGTGCCGCAGAATGCGCGGCTTCCAGAATTCTTGCCCGGATATAGGCCCGCATGTTTGCATCATTCTCATCCAGATTGAAGCAGCAGGCATCTTCGCCCAGCAGTCCTCCGGGAACAAAATCTCCCAGTTCGTCCGGGTCCTGAATCATGTCCGCATAAAAACATACGGAAAGCCAGCGGGCTTCCGGCTCATCATCCACGACGTCAACCATCACGAACAGAGAACGCTTTTCCTGTTTTTCATGCGCAGCACGCAGGGAATAGCTCACTCCCGGCCGAGCCTTGAAGTCCTGCCGTACACCTGGCTGATCATCCAGCAGCTTCATGTATTCGACAAACACATCTTTGGTCTGCAAGGGGTCTTCCGACCAGCCCTGCAGCAGGGCATCTACCTGATTCTTCACGGTTTCATCAATCATGACATGACTCCAGACATCAGAGTGGAATGTTCGAGGAAAAAACTTCTTGCCCCATGGCTCTTTTCCCATAGCGCACTTTTCGTCTTTTGTAAGCATGGAAAATACCATTCTCCAGAGAAAAGCCAGCATGCTCAACTCAAGCCCGAATCATCCTCATAATCCGCCGCGCCACGGACACCATCATCCGGTCATCGACCGTCGCCTGCAATTTACATGGATTGCTTTCTGTGTTAGCGGCATCAAAATTTTCCGGAGTCTGTCATGCAATTCAACCGTTTTCTCGCTGCATATATGCTCATGGCAGCATGCTGTGCGCTTCTCTACAATTACAGCCTGCTTGCTGCCGGGTCCGTTTTTGAAAACGGGTATGCCTTCTGTCTCTACACCTCGCTTTGCATCAGTCTTTTTCTGGCATTCACCTTCTCAAAAAGACTGGGAAGTCTTGGCCTCGTTCTCTTCCATCTTGCCGGCGTTGGTCTCTGCTACTTTCAGTATGTTTACAGGAGACCTCTGAACTACGATGTTTTCGCTGCCATACTTGAGGCCAACCGCTTTGAAATATTCAGCTTCATGAGCCCGGTACTCATAGCTGTCCTCATCCTTGCCATCCTTCTTTCAGGAATCAGCATCGCCCTTCTTCAAAGGATCACCATCGACCGGAAAAAAAGTTTCTGCGGACTGCTGGCTTTTGCAGGAATCTTTCTTCTCCTCAAGGAAGGCGGCAAACTGTATATCGACAGGGTAAGCCCGGATTCTCCATTCCGTGCGGCCCTTGCAACGCGCAATATTGCGCCCATCTCGCTCTGCTCGCTGCTCAGCACCTACCGGGCCGAAGAAAGCAAGGCCGAAAGGCTGGCTTCTCTGCCCGCAGCAGCGGATTTTCCTTCAGTCTGCTCCGATGACAGACCGGTCGTGGTTCTCGTTCTGGGAGAGAGTGCCCGTGGAGATCATTTCAGTCTGAACGGATATGCACGGAAGACCTGTCCCTATCTTGAGAAGGAAACCAATATCATCAACATGGGTATTGCCCGCTCCTTTGACATCCAGACGCGGAAGTCGCTTATCGGAATGCTTACCAACGCAACGGAAGAGGAGAGAACTCCAACCATCGGAAGCTTCATTTCTCTCTACAACAAGCATGGATTCAAAACCTGCTTCTATTCCAGACAGAACAGACTCGGACGATCAGGCCATCTTACGGACACGCTGATTGGTTCGACACAGGATATCCGTTATCTCAGCTCCCCCTCAGATCTTGATATTCTGCAGGAAACAGCTCCTCTCTTCAGACAGCACGATCAAGGGCTTCTGGTTCTGCTTCACACGACGGGATCACATTTTGACTATCGCCGAAACTACACGGAAGAATTTCGAATGTTTGTCCCCGACGACTATACCCCGGAAACGCTGAAGGACGTTCCACAGAACGTCATCAACGCCTATGACAATACCATCGTCAAGACTGATGCCTTCCTTTTCAATCTGTTCAATCAGTTACGGCAACATAATGCCATAGTGATCTATGTTTCAGACCATGGGCAGCTTCTCGGTGAACACGGCAGATTCCTCCACGCCGTTGGAGGAACGGACACAGCCTACAGCGAGCAGAAAAATATTCCCTTTTTCATCTGGTACAGTGATCCTTACGCACAAAGACACGCCGACATCATTCAGGCCCTGAACGAAGCCGCGGCCTCCGACAGGACAATCACGCACGACTCCCTGTTTCACACGATTCTTCCTCTGGGCGGGATTCGCTCAACCATTGTGGATCCACGATTTGACCTGACAGGTCAGGGGCGTCTTGAAAAACACGAAGCGCGGGAACTCGATCAGGGAGCAGCATGACGGCAGGGAAGCGCTCATTCTGCCGCACCAACCGACACCGATTTCCGGAAATGACAAAAACGGGCTACAGGAGTTCTTT
>CAMLXE010000337.1 GCA_946490455.1 uncultured Desulfovibrio sp.
GGTTCACAGCCCCGCAGCCCTTCGGGAAACCACCGTTCCCAGACGCCCACATGCAGCGTTCACGGCCGCGCCCCTGATCGCCTCCCCCTTCTCCACCATGTCCCACCTGCCTCCCCCGCCTCCCGGCATTTTCCCCTGTCTCCGGGACCGCCTCCCCCGGCCTCCTCCCTGCCGACCCGGCCGGCCACCTCTCAAACCCTCTTCCCCGGCCACTTACGCCCCCCCATTGATTCGTTCCACAGGCAGAATCATCCGTGAAGGGGACAGGCTGCAACGGCCTCTCCTCTGGAGGGCCACCATTCGAGGAAGGAGACGGGATTCGAGGCAGGAGACGGGATTCGGTGCAGGAGACGGGATTCGGTGCAGGAAACGCCATTCGAGGCAGGAGACGGGACCGCGTCGGCGACAGGGACCGAAGCCTTTGGCCGGGGCGAAAAATTTCGGCTTCAAGGCTGTGGAATGATTTCCGAAAGGTGATATGAAAAGGAACGGCTCGACTTTCGGGAAGGGTTACAGTATGCTTTCAGGCTCATCAAACAGGAGAAAGGCCGTCAGTTCCCGGCATGAAAGGAACGAAGGAGAATACATGAGCTGTCGTCTGTTGTCCTTTTCCTCGGAAGCCATGTGGTCAGAGCTGTTGAACCGTCTGGCCGACAGGGACAATCCGGATCACACTGTGGAATCGGACGTTCGTCAGATGATCGAACGGGTTCGCAAGGGCGGAGATGCTGCCGTTCTTGACTATATTCGTCAGTTTGACTGTCCCGACATGCAGCTGCCCCTGCGTGTTGCGCCGGAAAGGCTGAATGAGGCCATGCAGACGGTTCCGGCAGAGGATCTGGAATGCATCCGCAGGGCGGCGGAAAATATCCGGGTTTTTCATGAATCGCAGAAGGAGCGTTCGTGGTTCATGACCCGCGATGACGGAACGATTCTTGGTCAGCGGGTTTCGCCTGTGGACCGGGCGGGGCTCTATGTGCCCGGCGGTCGCGGCGGGAATACGCCGCTCATTTCGAGTCTGCTCATGACGGCCATTCCGGCGCAGGTTGCCGGGGTGCAGGAAATTGCCGTTGTGACGCCTCCCCGCCGGGATGGAACGCTCAATCCGCACATTCTTGCGGCTGCCGCGCTGCTGGGGATCACGGAAGTGTATGCCATGGGCGGTGCCTGGGCCATTGCCGCGCTTGCCTACGGGACGGAAAGCATCCGTCCTGTGGATGTGATTGCCGGTCCCGGCAATATCTGGGTCACCACGGCCAAGCGTCTGGTTCAGGGGCATGTGGGCATCGACATGATTGCCGGTCCCAGCGAGGTGCTGATTCTTGCCGACCATACGGCGGACCCGGTCTGGGTTGCGGCGGACATGCTTTCGCAGGCGGAACACGATGTGCTTGCCTCGGCCATCTGCATCACGGATGACGCCAATCTTGCGAATCGGGTGCTTGCCGAGCTGGACCGCCAGTCCCGCGAGCTGCCGCGTGCGGCCATTGTCGAGCGGTCGCTGGAAGACTGGGGAGCGGTCATTCTGGTGCCGGACATGGAAGCGGCCGTGGGTCTGGCCAACCGCGTTGCGCCCGAACATCTTGAAGTGCTCATGGACGACCCGTGGACCGTCATGCCCCGGATTCGCCATGCCGGCGCCATATTCCTTGGTCCGCACTCTCCGGAGCCGCTGGGCGACTATTTTGCGGGTCCCAACCATGTATTGCCGACGCTGGCTACCTCGCGTTTTTCATCCGCTCTTTCGGTGCAGACCTTCTGCAAGCGGACGAGCATCATTGCCGCCAGTCGCGACTTTGCCCGCGCCAATGCGGATACGGTTGCCGCTCTGGCCAGAATGGAGCAGCTTGAGGCCCATGCCCGCTCCATGGAAAATCGAAAAAAGGCCTGATTCCCCTTTAACCTTCAGAAAAGGATGTATCCATGCAGGTCATTACCGGTACAGCCATTCGCGAATTTCCCCTGCTGAACAAGGGCAAGGTCAGGGACATCTATGACATTGACGAATCCACCCTGCTGATTGTCACCACCGACAGAATGTCGGCCTTTGACGTGATCATGAATCAGCCTGTCCCCTACAAGGGTGTGATTCTCAATCAGATCACCCTGTTCTGGATGAAGCGCTTTGAGCACCTCATCAGGAATCACCTCATCGAAAGCGATGTGAACAAATTCCCCGAAGCCCTCGCCCCCTATCGGGACATGCTGGAAGGCCGCTCGGTTCTGGTCAGGAAGGCCAAACCTCTGCCTGTGGAATGTATTGTTCGAGGCTATATTACGGGTTCCGGCTGGAAGGATTATCTTGCGACGGGACAGGTCTGCGGCTATACTCTCCCCGCCGGTCTGGTCGAATCCGCACGGCTTGAAAAGCCCCTGTTCACCCCCTCCACCAAGGCCGAACTGGGCGAACACGACCAGAACATCTCTCCCAAGCAGGCTGCGGATATTCTTGGAAGTGAACTCGCCGGCAAGATTGAAGAAATTTCTCTGAAGATCTTTGAGGAAGCCC
>CAMLXE010000338.1 GCA_946490455.1 uncultured Desulfovibrio sp.
GGAAGCCCTGAAGAAGGCTGCAGAACATGGAATCTTTGGCTATTCGGATTCCCGCGCGGACTATTTCAGTGCACTGTACAGCTGGTATGCTTCACGTTTTGGCTGGGACATTCAGCCAGAATGGCTGATCAAGACTCCCGGTGTCGTCTATGCCCTGGCGACTGCTGTTCGTGCCCTGACCCAAAAGGGTGATGCCATCATGATTCAGCAGCCGGTCTATTATCCTTTTGCAAGCATCATCCGGCATAATGATCGTGTTCTTGTTGATAGCCCGCTTGTTCTTGAAAACGGCGTCTATCGCATGGACTACGAAGATATTGAATCCCATATCATTGAAAAAAAGGTCAAACTCTTCCTTCTGTGCAGCCCCCACAACCCTGTAGGAAGAGTCTGGAGCAAGGAAGAACTCATCAGACTCGGCGATATCTGCATGAAGCACGGAGTCATTGTTGTCTCTGACGAAATTCATGCCGATTTTGTCTATCCCGGCCATCAGCATTTTGTCTTTGCCAACCTTAAGCCTGAATATCTGATGCGAACCATTACCTGCACAGCCCCCAGCAAGACCTTCAATCTTGCCGGACTGAAAGTGTCAAACATCTTTATTGCAGATGCTGCCCTGCGCAAAGCCTTTACTTCAGAAATGTGGGCAGGCGGAGTCAGCGATATCAATGTACTTGGTCTGGTAGCCTGCCAGGCAGCCTATACCCACGGAGCAGACTGGCTGGAAGAACTCAAGCTCTATCTGGCGGACAACATTTCTCTGGTCCGAACCTTTCTTGCCGAGCGCATCCCCCAGATTCGGCTCATCGAGCCACAGGGTACCTACCTTCTCTGGCTGGATTTCCGTGCTCTCGGAATGACCGATGCAGAGCTTGATACCCTCATAACCGATAAGGCCAAACTCTGGCTTGATCCTGGAACCATGTTCGGTCCAGAAGGGTCGGGATTTCAACGTATCAATATAGCCTGCCCACGTGCAATCCTCCAGCGTGCCCTTGAACAGCTGGACAAGGCTATCAACGGCTAGTTTCGCAGGTCCATCTTAACCCTCGCACTGTCAACCTCCCGCTTTAACGGGAGGTTTTTGTACAATCCGTTATCTTTTTTACAGCGTGATTTTCATTTCCCTCTTCGGAATTGTATTCCGTCACCTCTACGGCCTGTCATGAACGTCCTGCGTGCCGTGCAGTCTGGCATTTAATTGGTTCCCAAATGATAAGAAGCACAGTGAGCCATATCTTCAATATCAGAATATCCTCTGGCTCACTGCTCCACTTCATTTTTCTTACCGTACCGGATATACACGCTCCAAGTGGACATGAATCCTTTACCCTAACACAGGAATTTCCATGAATCTCCCCGGCATCACACTCCATATTCCAGGTTCTGGCTCTCTGGTTCTCCATACTCTCCTGCTTGATTATAACGGTACCCTGGCCAAGGATGGCATTCCTGTCCCAGGAGTCATGGAACGGCTTGATGCTCTTTCCAGCCTGCTGTCCATAGAGGTTATTACAGCTGACACCTTTGGTTCCGTACAGGCCGTTTTTCAAAATACACCTGTCAACGTACATCTCATTGAAAAGGAAAATCAGGATAGAGCCAAACTGCGACGTCTCCATGAACTGGGAGCGACAGGGACAGCTGCCATGGGAAATGGTGTTAATGACCGGCTCATGCTGGCCAACGCGGCTTTTTCCGTGGGCATCCTTGGTGACGAAGGTGCATCCTTCGCCACATTACAAGTTTCAAAAATTGTTGTCCGCCATATTTGTGACGGGCTGGATCTTCTGCTGCACCCCCTCCGCTGTGCAGCAACTCTGCGTAACTGATACACTTCAAAAAGGAATTCCGTATTACCAACGTGCTCCCTACAGAGGGTTCTCAGTCATGATCCTGTACCATAGAGACCTGCTGACAGACAAAACACACTGACCCGAGAGGCTGCAGACGAAGGCAGGAAATAACCACCTTATCGAAATGAAAAGACAGAATTCGACATAGGCGATGCCTTGCCGATCTTTCTCCCGACATACAAAAAATGGGAACCATATGGTTCCCATTCTGTTCTATAAGGAAGGTTGTGTTGTCCTATCGAATCACACGATTCTTTGCGGCCAATGCCTTCTCAATGTTCTTCTTCATCTTGACATACTGTTCCTTGCTCATAAGAGCCTGTTCCGGGTCAAATCCACACAGTTTCTTATAATCTTCAACAGTTATATCATGAGTAGCGAGATGACGAGACGTCAGGGAGCTGAATTCCCGACCACACAGACAGCATCTGATGGATTTATCCGTGATGGATTCAGCCGGCTTCACCTTAAGGTCACGCCTGGAATATTTCTTTTTGGGTGCCTCCTGTTCAACAGGCTGCTCTTCAGCAGGGGCAGATTCAGATTCGCTTACCTGAACTTCCAGTGGTTCAGTAGAATTGGGATCTCTTACAGCCAGCTTGTTGTTGGCCTGAATGATTCCCGCCTTCAATACGGTAAACT